>JADLEA010000206.1 GCA_020846365.1 Bacteroidota bacterium | reverse complement strand
GTTCTTGTTGGAGGAGATGGCACATCGATTCATTGGCATAGTGGTCATGCATTGCGAAACCATACACCAATGATTACAGGAAGGAGGGGAAAAATCCGATGGAGGGAGAAAAAAAGAAGTGGCGGCGCTACAGCGGTTCCGCTCCCAGCTCGCGCCGAAGGGCTTGAACGACGGGATGCTCTTCTGCTGAAGGCGTTTTTGCCGTCCCGCCTCCGGCTTCACCTCCCGTCTCCTGGACCTCGGGCTGAATGACGCCCCGCGCATTGAACACGCGGGCAAAGATTTCCATCAACACTTCGCGATTCCGCTGCACCGTGGATGCCTGAAACTCATCCACGCACCCCAACCGCACAACGCCTTGAGAAACGCCCAGCAGCGTCGTTGCACCCAGAACCACTCCCACCGAGATTTTCAGCCGGCTGACTTCGGCGACGTACTCCGCCCAACGGGAGCGCACTTCGTCCTCTCCCGCCACACGACTCTGCGGGGTTCCGGCGGATGTCTGCTGTGATCCGGTGCCGGGGAGGGAAGAAGGAGTGCGGTTGTGTGTAGTGACTTGAACGGGTCCGGTAGACGACGCGGAAACGCTTCGGGCGGGAGTCGTGAACGTCCGCGCTACTTCAGGACTTCCCTTTTTTTTTAATTCCTCGATGCCTTCGATGAGTCCGGCCAGGTCGACCGCCCGCGGCATGGTGACAAGCTGAACGAGATCCGCTTCCAGCCGGAAGCGGGGCTGGGCGGTGTAGCGTAGCGCCTGATCTGTTCCGTGAATCAGGCGTTGTGCGCGGAGAAGATCGCTGACGGAAAACTTCGCCGCCGTTTCGCCATAGCGGGCGCGATAGACGTCCGATGCCTCAATCAATTCTGTCGCCCCCACCACCCGTGCGACCAGCAGATTGCGGAAGTGCTCCATAAGTCCGGAGAGGAACTCACGCAGATCGTATCCGCCGCTCATGAGATCGTCCACCAGCATCAATCCGCCCTGCGCGTCCTGACGTTCCATCAGCTCTGTGACGCGGAAGTAGACATCTGTGCCCACGATGTTCAGCGCTTCTTCCATGCCCGCGAGCGTCACGGCGTTGCCGCAGAGCGCAATCACCTGGTCGAAGAGACTCTGGGCGTCTCTCAGCGAGCCATCGCCGCGGCGGGCGATCAGCGAGAGCGCGTCGTCATCGACCGCGATGCCCTCCACGCCCGCGATGGTCTTGAGGTTCTCCATGATTTTGGCGTGGGAAATCCGGCGGAAGTCGAACCGCTGACAGCGGGAGAGGATGGTCGCCGGAACTTTGGAGAGCTCCGTCGTGGCAAAGATGAAGAGGATATGCGATGGCGGTTCTTCCAGAGTCTTCAGGAGGGCATTGAAGGCCTCCTTGGTCAACATGTGCACTTCGTCGATGATATAGACTTTATAGGCGCACTTGACGGGGGGATATCTGACCGCCTCACGGAGGTTCCGGATTTCTTCCACGCCGCGGTTGGACGCCCCGTCGATTTCCTGAACATCAAAACTGCGCCCTTCCGTAATCTCCAGGCAGTGTTCGCAGGTGTTGTCCGGGTTTGCGTCCTGTGGGTTCAGGCAGTTTACGGCTTTTGCCAGGAGACGTGCGGTGGTGGTTTTGCCGACACCCCGCGGACCGCTGAAGAGGTAGGCGTGGGCCAGGCGGGAGGAAGCGAGCGCGTTGCGAAGCGTCCTGGTCACATGATCCTGACCCGCGACATCTTCGAACTTCATGGGCCGCCATTTCCTGGCGGTGACGATGTATTCGCTCATGGACGGAGTGCTACGCCTTTGCGTTCCGTGAGTTCCGCGACCGCTGTTTGTCGAACACGTGGGGAAGCGCCTCTTCGATCCGGCTGATCGGGATCAGCTTCAGCCCTTCCTTCACCTTTTCCGGGATTTCCGAGAGATCCTTCATGTTTTCCTGCGGGAGGAGGACGGTGGTAATGCCGCTGCGCTGTGCTGCGAGCAGCTTTTCGTTCAGGCCGCCGATGCTCAGCACCTCGCCCCTCAGGGTTATCTCCCCCGTCATGGCCACATCGCTGCGCGCCGCTCTTCCGCTGACGGCGGAATACATTGCCATCGCCATCGTGATGCCGGCCGACGGGCCGTCTTTCGGGATGGCTCCCTCCGGGAGGTGGATGTGGATTTCCTGCCCTTTGAAGAATGTGGGCGAAAGACCGAGCGGCCGCGCGTGCGAGCGAAGATAGCTCAGCGCTGCCTGGGCGGATTCCTTCATGACATCGCCCAGCTGACCGGTAAGGGTAAGCTTGTCGTGTCCCCTCATGACGCTGACATCCACGCTCAGAATGTCGCCCCCCACACTTGTCCACGCCAGTCCCGTCACGGAACCGATGCGATGTTCGGTGCTCTTCTTCCGGTTGCGGAAGCGTGGGACGCCAAGGTACTTCTCCACGCGTTCCGCGTCCACGGTGATGGTGCCCGGCGCTCTCGCGCTTTTGGATTTCTTGTTCTTCCCCTGCCGGGCCGTCACCATCTCGCGCGCAACCTTGCGGCACACCGATGCAATCTCGCGTTCGAGGTTGCGCACACCCGCTTCGCGCGTGTAGTCGGCAATGATCTTGGCGATCGCGCTGTCTTTGATCTCCACGTGCTTTTCTTCGAGCCCGTGCTCCTTCAGCTGCTTCGGAATGATATGGCGCCGTGCGATTTCGACCTTGTCATGATGGAGATACCCCGGCAGCTCAATGATCTCCATGCGGTCTTGCAGGGGGAGGGGAATCGCATACCGTATGTTCGCCGTGGTAATGAACATCACATGCGAGAGGTCGTAGTCCACATCCAGGTAGTGGTCATTGAACGCCACGTTCTGTTCCGGATCAAGCACCTCCAGGAGAGCCGCAGACGGGTCGCCGCGGAAGTCCATGCTCATCTTATCCACCTCATCCAGCAGCATCAGCGGATTGATCACTCCCGCCCGCCGCATGGACTGGATGATTTTTCCGGGCATGGAGCCGATGTAGGTACGGCGGTGGCCCCGGATTTCCGCCTCGTCCCGCACGCCGCCGAGCGAAATTCGCACCAACGGGCGGCCGAGGGCGCGCGCGATGGACTTGGCAAGGGATGTTTTTCCGACCCCCGGCGGGCCGACGAAGCAGAGGATCTGCCCTTTCATTTCGCGCACAAGATTCAGCACCGCGATGTGCTCAAGGATCCGCTCCTTGGGCTTTTCCAGGCCGAAGTGGTCCTCGTCCAGGATCGTCTTGACGTGATCCACGCGCAGGTTGTCCCGGGTCCGCTTGTGCCACGGCACGCTGAGCATCCAATCCAGGTATCCGCGGATCACGGTGGATTCCGGCGACATGGGGGGCGTCTTCTTGAGCTTGTTGAACTCCTCAAGCGCCTTCTCTTCGACCCCCTTGGGCATCTTGGCCTTGCGGATGTCCTCCCGCAGCTTCACCAGCTCCGGAGAGGTGTCCTCATCGCCCAGCTCATCCTGGAGAATGCGTATCTGTTCCTGAATGAAGAACTTGCGCTGCGATTTGGCGATGTTGTCGTGGACTTTGGTATCGATTTCCTTTTCGATCTTGAGAACGTCGTTCTCCGAGTTCAGGATGCGGATGAGCTCGTGCAGCTGTTCCCGGATGCTCATCAGCTGGAGAATGCGTTGCTTCACATCGACGCTTTGCAGGATGTTCGCCGCGATGTAGTAGACCCTGCGCAGGGGCTCACGCGTGTTCTCGAAAGCGACCAGGACTTCGCTGGGCACGTTCCGGTTCAGGTGCACATATTCGGCGAACAGGCTGGACGTATGGCGCAGGAGTGCATCCAGCTCCGCATCCAGCGTGGCCGGCGGAACATGGATCTGTACTTCCGCCTCAAGATACTTCGGATTGGGAACGAACCGTTCCACGTGTGCCTGCACCACCCCGTCCACAAGGATCTTCATCAGGCCGTTGGGAAGCTTCAGCACTTGTATGATGCGCGCAATCGTGCCTTCGCGGTAGACGTCCTCCACTCCCGGCTCTTCGGTCACGGAGTTTTTCTGCGCTACAAGGAAGATCGTCTTATCCCGTTCCACCGCATCGGTCACCGCGCGGAGAGACGATTCCCGTCCGACCAGCACGGGAAAAATCATATACGGATAGATGACCACGTCCCGCAGCGGCAGAACCGGCAACCGGGAGGGGACACTTTCCAGGGAACCCGGCGATGGCGACGGGTTATGAGAGGTTTCGGAACCCATGGGTTTTCGTCATTGGTGGGTGAAGCATATAAAGGTACCAAGATAATCCGCGTTTGTCAAGGAAACGCGGGACAGGCGTTCAGCGTGCTCCGGGAAGCGAAGCTTCGGCAAGGGGGAGATGTGAGAGAAGGTCCTGTTGACCCATGCGCGCGATGGCGCCGCAGAGCGTTCTGCCTTCCGTCCACAGAATGAACGTGCGGCCATCGAAGCTCTCATCGATGTAGGGACGGCCGGCACACAGGGTCTTCTTCACCTGATCCGGTATCTTCAGCTTCCTGCCGTCCTGCACCGTGTTCCAACAGGTCTGATAGATGTACACCGTCTTGCCGTTGGAGGTGTACACAAGATGGGCGAGAGGGACTCCCGATGCTTCATTGAGCAAAGCTCCCACGGGTGTGTAGTCGCGCAGCGAATGCACATGCACAGGAAATCCCGTTTTCCCTTCGAAGAATGCTTCAAGAACTTCGGGTTCCGCCGAGCTGATCTGCGGTTTCATCCAACCCGCAAGCAACCCTGCGTACATTGCTGCCGACTGCGCGATCACGTCCGCGCGTTGCGCAGACAGAGGTGAGGAGTCCGGGGATGGACTGGAGACCACAAGAAAACCAAGGACGAAGACAGCGGCCACAGCCAGGAAAAAGCGGGCCGTTCTATGCGATCGTGGCGATGGAGCTTGAAGACTGTGCAGGAGGGCATCAGGGTCGGTCGAACCGGTTTCAGCGACAATGGCGTGGGAGATTTCGTGCGGGGTCTGGACGATCCGGAGCCGTCTCTGGAGGAGCGTTTTGATGAAGCGCTCTCGCTCGAAGGCCTTGCGGCATTGCGGACATCGGAAGGCGTGATCGTAGAACTCTTTCCTGTCGTCTCCCTGGAGGTATTGATCAACGGCCGATGTAATCTGTTCTTCAAACTGCCGGCAATTCACGGCGAATTTCCCTGCTTCCCTTCCTCTGCACGATTACAGGTCTGCCGCTGCGTCAACCCTCCACCGCATAGCCGCGGTCTTTTGCATACTTCAGCAGCCTGGTACGTAAGAGACTTCTTCCGCGGTGGAGACGGGACCGCACGGTACCCAGCGGACAATCGAGGAACTCCGCAATTTCTTCGTAGGTCAATCCTTCGATGTCACAAAGGATAACGACCGTCCGGAAGTCCTCCGGCAAATCGGCTATCGCCGTCGCGATGTCATCGTCCAGCAGATTGCCGAATGCCGAATCCTGTGCATCATGCGAATCCGCGGACTCATCGCGGATGGTGTTGTAAAAGTTCTGGATTTCGTCATAATCAACCGTATCGGGTTCCTTTGCCTCCCGCCGGTACCGGTTGATATAGGAATTTTTCATGATTCGGAACAACCATGCCCGAATATTGGTTCCCTTTTCGTACTTGTCCCAGAACCGAAAGGCCTTGAGGAAGGTCTCCTGCACAAGGTCGTCTGCATCGGCGGAGTTGTTGGTCATGCGGAGCGCGTAGTTGTAGAGCAGGTCCGCATGGGGAAGGGCCTCGCTCTCAAACTCGCGTTGTTTTGATGTTTTTCCGATGGCCTTCATGAGTGCTCCGCCGGCAGGCGGGAAAGATAAAGTCGTAAAAAAAATGGTACGAGATTCCCCGCAGAGTGTCAAGGGCATGGATCACCGATCAAAAAGGATCGAAACTGCGAAATTCAGGGGCGAAAAGCCAGGGGGGGGAGGGGATGGTAGGTTTGAAGCGTGTCAAAGAGGTCTTGTGTTCGCAGGATGTTGTCGACCTGAATCTTTTCCGACGCCACCGCACGGTCCGCAAGCTCGATGGTCTCCAGCCCGCCGAAAGTGTGCAGGTCCCCGATGTCCTTGATCATCACGACATCATGGGATTTCTGGAACATCACCCCCACATCCACAACGCGTTCCCATCCGGACGGGTGCCGCACATGCACACCGCGAATCAGCAGATCCACCATGCGCTTGCCGTTGGGCGGCAGGCGGTGGTAGTAGTCAAACTCCGTGTCTTCATGACTGCCGTTGCCGATCGAACGAAGGGCGGTCAGGATGCCGATGACATTCAACTCACGGACAACGGCCTTCTGTGGATCCTTCGGCCAGTGGCCTGATTCTATCAGGATCGTGCTGGTGCCAGACGCCTGGAACGTGTCTCCGAAAGCGCGGGGCTCATACGTGTCATCGTATCGCGTGATGCGCCCCCGGGCGTAGGGTTCCAGGATGCGGCTGATCAGCGCGCATACCCTGATGGCACGCAGGCGGGTCGTGGTTGTTTTCCGGTCGGTGGACGCGGGGGGCGCGAGGAGCGCCATGGCGGCGGGATACGGAGATTCTCCCACGGAGCTGAGTTCCTGATCATGGAGATTGAAACCGAACTCCGGGCGCAGGCGCGAGCGGGTGCGACGCAGCGCTTCCGCCTCCGGTGTTCTCGCGGCCTCTGCATCGCGGTTGATATCAATCCCGGTGACGCTTCGCCGTTGCCGCAACTCGGCACCATCCGGGTTCACGAGCGGAATGAAGAAGAGGGAGAGTTCCTGCAGCATCGTACGGACCCATTCTTCCCCGCGCGCCATCAGGATTCCGTGAAGAATGTCCAGGAGTGCCAGCGTGGCCGTCGGTTCGTCGCCGTGCATTTGCGACCAGAGCATCACCCGCCGGGGCCCCGTCCCCAGCTTCACCATGGAGAGCGTCCGCCCTTCGACAGACTTTCCGATTTCTTCGAGTGCAAACAACCCGCTGCTCCGCGCGACCAGATCCAACAGCTCTTTGCGGACCGGCTGATGCTGACACTCGGAGGGAGTGAGGTGGTCAAGCCGGTACTCCGGATACGCATCATGCAGCATCGCAGCAAACGCGGAGGGGGTCATCGCTGCAACGCCTCGAAGTATTTCTTGATGAGATCCTCATAGTCGCGTGCGTACCCTTCTTCGAGTGCCCGCAACAAATCGCGCTGCAGCTGGTTCCGTCCGTCGAGGGTGGTCAGATCCAGCGGGGGAGGGCTTTGCTGTGTCCGGTTTTTCCCGGCATCGGCGCGTCGCCGCTTTTCGAAATCTCGCTCGCGCAGGGAACGCTGCGCATCGAGGAGGCGGGAAAGTATCCGGTCCTGTTTGTGCAGAACATCAGGGTTGACATTTCCCTGCGCCATATCCGTTTGCACTTCGCGCATGTCCGACGCCACGCGATTGAGATCCCCCAGCAGCTTGCTCAGTTCTCCGGCACGCGAGGCCTCGCGGGCAAGCTCTTCCAGGGATTTGCGCACCATGCCCTGTTCGCCGGCAAGGCGTGCCAGCTCGGCTGCCTGCTCCGGGCTCAGACCTTTGGTCCCCTCATTGATGCCCTGCTGCTGGCCGCCGAGTTGCTTGAGTCGTTGCAGGAAGCCGGCCATGCCCATACCCTGGCCTCCGCCTTGTGACATGCTCTGGGCTGCTGCCTGCAGCTGTTGCGCGGTCTGATTCAACGCGCCCATCGCCGCTGCCTGCTGCTGGGACGCCGCGCTTCCGTTGCGCTGGTCCAGCAACCGCAACGCATCATTCATGCGCTGCATTGCCTCGCCGATCGACTTGCCCATTTCGGGTGAGATGCCAAACGTCTTTTGCGAGAGCGCGGAAAGACGGTTCGTGACATTGCCAAGGTCCCGGAGCACATCCATCTGCTCCTGAGCGTTTTGCCGGAATTGCTGCGAGGACGGATCGAGGCCCGCCGATGCATTCTTCAGGTCTTCCTGCCGGCGTGAGAGTTCGAGCAGATCCCGGGTCGCCCGGCGCATTTCCTGAACGACCTGCCTCTGGTGGTTCATACGCATCTGCTGTTGCATCTGCTGCATCTGCTGGAGCATGGAGCCCATTGCTTGCAGACCCTGTTGCTGCTGCTGCGCGGCCTGTTGCATCTGCTGCTGGCGGAGCGATTCCGTGATCTGCCGCATGAGACTGTCCAGGTTTGCCTGATCCATGGTTTCCTGCAGATGCTGCATCTCCGAGAGCGGCATCTCGGCGGGGAATTCCTCCATCTTGTCCTGAAGTCCCTTGAGCTCCTTTTCCATCTCCTCGTACTTGTTGCGAAGCTCGTCCTGTTCCTTCGCCGCCTGTTCGCTCTTTGCGGCATCATCCGGTTTTCGCTCTGCAAGCTCCTCCTGGAGACGTTTCATCTCTTCCGCCCGCTTCAGCATTTCATCCATCTTCTGTTCAATCTGAACGCGCTTCAGAAGGTTGAGCGTGCGCTCGATGCTCTTTCTAAACTGCTCTTCCGAGAACGAAAACTGCTGCAGCGCCTGTTTCAGCGCGTCGGGCGTCATCTGCTGCATGGCGCTCTGCAGGCGCTTCATGGCTTCTGCGAATTCCGGGGACTGCATCTGCTCCATGACCTGCTGCAGTTCCTGGTATTTCTGCAGAGTCTCCGGGGAGAGGACGTTGTTCTTCTGCATTTCGTTCAGCATGTTGTCGACCGTCTGCTGAACTTCCTGCAGTTTCTTCTGTATTTCCTGGTAACGCTCCGTGAGCTCTTCCGCCTTCTTCTGGTCTTCCCACTTCAGGCGTTCCTGTGGCTTCTTGAGCTCGCGTGAGAGATCGTCCAGCTCCTTTTTTGCTTCCTCCGCCTGCTTCAAGGCCTCGCTCAGTGTCTCGTGTGTTACCTCGTGCCCCTTGTCAATATCGGCAAAGACCTCGTCCACGGAGGGGAGGCGAAGCGTGTAGGTTTCGCTTATGGCGGACTTCGGGCCGGAGACGGTATTGTTATCAAACACTTCGGCGTGATATTCCACTACATCTTCCGGCACAAGCCGGAGGGTATTCAACGCCCACGTGAAGGGCACAAGCCAATCCCTGCCCGCACGGCCGGAGAGGGGGATATCCAGAATGGTGAAGTCTTTTGCGGGCGGCTCGAACCGGGAATGTATCAGCCGGTGCTTGAGGCGAAGCCGGGAAATGCCAAAATCATCCGAGAGGTGAAAGAGCATCGGCAGCTGCTCGTCTCCCACGACATCCAGGTTCGAGCCCGGCGCGACAATCGCAACGCTGGGGCCTGTGTCTGCGACAAGCCGGAGCGCATAGCTGATCGGATCGCTGTTGTGGATGCCTTCCCGGTCCGCAACCTGCACGTGATAGGTCTGTTCTTTGCGAAGGGTCACCGTTCCGGTTGCAGTCTTGCCGCTTACCTGCAGTGCGATCGACGTGCTGTCATGGAATCGTAGATCGGCCTTCGCCAGCTCCTTGCTTGCTTCCACCGTGAACTGAATCCGTGTCCCTGCAAGGGCCTGCACGTCGCCCACGTTCTCATCAAGCCAGCGGGCGGGGAGACCCGCATACGAAGGATAGGTGAGATGGAGGCGGATCATCCTGACAACGGGCCTGTCCAGTACGCGCAGCAGATACGTATCGGAGTGCACCGGTCCCACGTGTACGGCATACTCCGTTGACGTACGCATCTGGGCAAGAGTCGTGCGCCAGTCGCCATCCGGCGCACGTTCCAGCCGGATCTCGCTGGAATACTCCCGTCCCTCCGGACGTGTTTGCAGCATCACATTGTCGCGGAGCGTTCCCTGGATGCGAACGGTGATCTCGACATCCTGTCCTTTCACGACTTCCTTATTTCCGGGGAGAACCGTCAGCACGTATTCCGGCGGCGGCGTGAACTCTTCAGCGAAGTGCACAAGCCGATGGGCGGCGCTGCCGAGCGTATCCGGAAGCAGGAGCATCAACGCCGCCGCAAACAGCAGGGTTGCAGGAAAAAAGCGCACCAGGGACCGCATGGAGGAACGGTCGATCATCGAAGAGAAGTCCACGGAGCGCAACGTGTCGCCCAGGTCTCTGGAAGCCGCATCGATGAGTTCCAGGGAGAAATAGCGCCCTGCGGCCTCACGCTCGCGTAGCAGCTGAAGCAGGTTCTGGAGGCGGTCTTTGATTGCCGGGAAGGCAGCGCCGACTCTGGCCGCTGTCTGATCATCGGATTCGCCCCTGAGGAAGCCGAGTAGCCGTCCCAGGGGTCTTCCCAGCAGCCAGAGCACCGCGGCACCAAGCGCGACGAGGGTGAAGACAAACAGGCCCGTTCGTACAGAGGATGAGAAGTGGAAGAGCGCTTCCACTGCCAGGATCAGAACCCACCAGGCCAGGATGCCGAGGCCCAGCTGGAGTGCTCCGCGCTGGAGCTGGAGTATCCACTCCCGCCTCCGGACCTGTTTGAGCCGGTCCTGAAGTTCTGTGGCGCCGCTTTGTGCCGTGGGTTCCACGCCGGTCACCGTGTCAGAGCCCACACAAGGATATTGGTGCCGAAGCGAAGGGCTTCCTCGCGCTTTTCAGGCGCGTCGCCGTGCACTTCGGGATCAGCCCAGCCGTCGCTCGGATTGCTCTCCACCGTGTAAAACACCACCATGCGTCGTTCGACAAAGAGACCGTACCCCTTCGGAGGCTTTTCGTCGTGCGCGTGCGTCTTGGGCGGTCCGCCCGGGAAGCCAAACGGCACCTGGTAGAGACGGTGAGAGAACGGCACCTCAACGAATTCCTGATCGGGGAACACCTTTTTCATCTCCCTTCGGAATGATCGATCCATTCCATAGTCATCGTCCGCGTACAGGAATCCGCCGTTGTCGAGATACGTTCGGAGATTCTTCACATCCCTCTCGGAGAAACTGATGTTGCCGTGGCCGGTCAGGAAGAGGAAAGGGTAGGAGAAAAGTTGTTCGCTGCCGACTTCGACGGCGTTATACGCCGCTTCGGCATCCAGGCTGGATTGTCGCTGGGCGAATCTGAGGAGGTTTACTTCGGCCGAGGGGTCGTTGTACCAGTCTCCCCCGCCTGCGTATTTCACGCGGCCGATCCGGAAAGCGCTTGACGGCTTCTGCGCTTGACCATACATATCGGCAGTCAAGGCAGCAACCAGGACGATCAACACCAGGGCACGCATAAAGGCAAAGTAGAAAACTCGGGAGGAAGAAGCAACGTTCCCGCTTCCGGCTCAGCCAGCTACGAGGTGTCCGGACGACTCTGCCCTTTGCGATTCCCGCGTACGGGGGTCTAGTCCATCACCTTCCGCAGAAATGCGGGCTTATCGTGATCGGTTTTGTCTATCTTTTCCTTGGGAGCTTCGGTTTCAGACCGCTGTGTCGGGAGCGTAATGGGAACGCCGCGCCGGACATAGGCCGGTTCGTCCAGTATCTGGAGATCCGTCGCACCGGAGGGGACGCGCTCGATCGGACGCGGGGTTTTGGCCTGACGGGCCGTGCTTGAGACCTGCGCGCCTTTCCGGTTGAATCCCGTGGCGATGACGGTGACCGTAATCTCGTCGGTCATCTGCTCGTCGATCACCGCGCCCAGAATGACGTTTGCTTCCTCGCCTGCAGCTTCGTGAATAATTTCCGTCGCCTCTTCCACTTCGTAGAGCGAGAGGGAAGACCCGCCTGTGATATTCACAAGAACGCCCTGTGCTCCGCTGATAGAAACATCCTCCAGCAACGGGCTGGAGATTGCCATGTGTGCGGCTTCCACGGCGCGGTTTTCGCCGTTGGCTTCTCCGGAACCCATGACGGCGTCGCCCATTTCGCGCATGACGGTCCGCACGTCCGCAAAATCCACATTGATCAGGCCGGGAACGGTGATCAGTTCCGAGATGCCGCGCGTTGCTCCGTAGAGCACCTGGTTAGCAATATCGAAGGCCTCGGTCAGGGGCGTGTTGCGTTCAACGATGCTCAGGAGCTTCTGGTTGGGGATGACGATCAGGGTATCCACCTGTTTACGGAGTTCTTCGAGACCCTGTTCGGCTTGAGCGCTTCGCCGCTTACCTTCGCAGTGGAAGGGACGCGTAACGATGCCGACGACCAATGCGCCGAGGCTCTTGGCGATATTGGCTACCAGTGGCGCCCCGCCGGTTCCGGTTCCGCCGCCCATGCCTGCCGTCACAAAGACCATATCGCTTCCCGTGAGCGCACGGGCGATTTCTTCACGGTCTTCTTCGACCGCGCGGTAGCCGATGGTGGGGTCGGCGCCGGCTCCGAGTCCGCGCGTCAGATTCTTGCCGATTTGAATTTTGTTCGGCGCCGCGCTGCGTTGCAGGGCCTGCAGGTCAGTATTGATGGCGAAGAAGTCCACCCCATGCAGACCCTTTTTGATCATGCTGTTGGTGGCGTTTCCTCCGCCCCCGCCCACGCCAACGACGCGAATCTTTGCACCACGATCGAAGCCATTGTCCAGTTCGATCACAGGAGTACCTCCATAGAATTGTGGTTTTTTTACACTTTGTTGGGACCCAGGCTCAGAGCGCTTCAAACCAGGCGCGCACTCTGCGGGCCACTCCGCCTAATGTTCGTTCCTTCATTGTCGACGTCCCGGCGCCCACTGCGGTGGTTTGCCGGTGCTTCAGACCGTGATAAATCAAGCCCACCGCCGTGGCATAGGCGGGGTTTTCGATCTCGCGTACCAGTCCGCCCGAGAAGCCGGCCGGTATGCCGATCTTCACCGGCATGCCCAGCACATCCCGCGCAAGATCCGCAGTTCCCTTGATCAGCGCGCCTCCGCCCGTCAGCACCACACCGCCCGCGAGGTGTTTGGCGTACCCGGAGCGCTTGATCTCCAGGGCAGCGATTTCCAGGATTTCCTCCATGCGCGGCTGGATGATTTGCGCGAGGATGCGCCTGTCGATTTCGATCGGCGGCCGCCCCCCCACGCCGGGGAGCACAAGGAGCTCGTTGTCCACCACACCGTCCACATATGCGCACCCGTGATCTTTCTTCAACCGTTCCGCCTGATCATTGAGAATGCCGAGACCTTTGCGGATGTCATCTGTCACTTTTCTTCCCGCCACGCCGATCACCGCGGTATGCCGGATGGTGCGCTCTTCGAACACCGCAAGATCCGTCGTCCCGCCGCCGATGTCCAACAGCGCTATCCCGACCTCTTTTTCCTCATCATCCAGCACGGCATAGCTGGACGCGAGGGGTTCCAGCACCATGTCGCTGATTTCGAGACCCGCCCGCTGCACGCACTTGTAGATGTTTTGTGCCGCGCTCACGAGGCCCGTGATGATGTGCACATTGGCCTCCATCCGGACGCCGGACATCCCGAGCGGATCGTAAATCCCGTCTTGCCCGTCGATGATGAATTCCTGCGGGATGACGTGAATGATCTTGCGATCGGTCGGGAGCGCAACGCGTTTGGTGTCTTCGATCAGCCGGTCGATATCCGTACGGGTGACCTCATGGTCCGGGCCGCTGATCCCGACGACGCCGCGGCTCTGGAAGCTTTGGATGTGATCCCCGGCGATGCCTACAATCACCGAGCGGATCGCCACGCCGGAGGATGCCTGGGCCTCCGCGATCGCATGGGCAACGGCGGCGGTGGTGCGGTCAATGTGCGTCACCACCCCCCGCGTCATGCCGTCGGAGGGAGCGCGTCCGAGGCCAAGGATGTTGACCTTGCCATTCTCATCTGTCCCAGCCACGACCGCGCAGATTTTGGTGGTCCCGATGTCCAGACCTACAAGCATGTTGTCCATGGTGATTCCTTCCGGTGACAAATGTC
>JADLEA010000205.1 GCA_020846365.1 Bacteroidota bacterium | reverse complement strand
CCACCAGGATGCAGAAGAACGCCTGGATGTCGTCAGGATTCCAGAGGAGCTCCCACGTGCTTCCGTCGTCCAGACTCCTCCAGATGCCGCTCTCCCACCCCGCCGCGTAGAGTTGCCGGCCATCGGTTGATGCTGCGATGGTATATATGGACGCGGTTGGAATACCGCGCGCGGAACTCCAGGAATCCCCTCCGTTCGTGCTGATGCGAATGCCTCCATCTTCACATCCCGCCAGGAGTAGCTCGGGATTGCGCGGATGCTGAAGAAAGGTCAACACCGCGGCCCGCCCAACTCCCAGAGGTCGCCACAGATCACCTCCATTCGTGCTGATGTACAGATCGTCCTCCGAGGTCGCATAGAGCATGTCGGTGGACCGATTGTCGAATGCGAGGTGCCAGGCGAACCACTTCTTGAACCCCGTCATGCACGGAGACCAGCTCCTCCCGGCATCCCGGGTCCGGTACACACCCGCTGGCGTAGAGATGTACACCAGGGATGTGTCGACAGGATGCGGGAGAACTCCGAGGATCTCCCGGGTTTCCCACCCGGTGAGGATGCGCCAGGAATTCCCATCGTCGAGGGAGAGGTGCAACCCGTTCCCCGCTGCGAGATAGAGGCGGCGGGGGTGTGCAGTGAGCACGGAGCCGAACCCATAGGTAATGACATTGGACCGCGACAGCTGCCGCCACGAGGAATCCGGTTCCCGGACGTACGGTCCGTACGATCCAACGTTCCCGCCGGAGACGCTCCCCCGGACAAGATTGACAGCCACATAAAGCCGCGACGGAATCTCTCCGGGATCACCGGCGCTTGCCGGCCAAATGGCCGCCGTGAAAAGCGCGGGAATGAGCAGAAGTTTGATCTTCATTTGAAGTCCAGGATTCTTTCGCGTTTTCCGTCGGTCAGCCGGATTCTGCCCTCTCCGACCCTCGCCTGCAGCCACGGCCCGTCAAACAGAGGGTAATCCGCGAACGAAACCGGTTGTCCGTTCAGGGTTCTTCGGCCGGCAAAATCCAGTGCCATGGTATCTGCCTTCGCGCCCACGAACCGCACCGATCCCGACCGGGTAAACCCGGTGGTGTCCGGGATTCGGTTGCGCAGGCTCTGCCTGAACGCGTCGAAGGATCCCGCATCGTCGATGGAGCCGATCTCGACAACCCATCCGGTGCGTAGCGTGGTGCTTCGCCATCTCCAGCAGAGTTCCTCCTCGATCCAGGAGTAGGGACTGAGAGGATAGACCCCGATGTACACATCCTCATTGCGCGCGAAGATCCAGCCGCTCGGATCCACTGTTCGCTCATCAAGGGTCTTCGGGAAAAAGCCGTCGGCATGGGGGTGCCGCGTCCCCTCCGCGATATCGTACACCACCATCAATGCGTTCCGGTGCTGGAAGACGGTTTCGAACGGTGAGCTGGAGTTCCATTTGCCGGGGTTCGTGTACACGAGATGATAGCGGTCCACTTCTCCGGCCAGAAACTTCTGTTCCTCCGGGAAGAACATGGCCAGCTCCCGCCCCGATGCGAACGGATGCAGGGAGAATACGGTGTTGTGCGGACGCGGAGAAGAGTATGTCACGTCCCATGTGTGCTGCTGGATCGGCTGGAGTATGCCCCCCTGGAGTGAGCCCAGGACATAGCGGGACGTCATATAGGTGTATTTGTACACCGGCGGATTCATGGGCTTCTCAAACCGGATGATATTGCGGACCCGTTTACGTTCGCGATGAACGTAGGGGCGCGAACGATCGGTCGCAATGTTCAGGATGACGTCGGGGAGGCGGTAGCTGCTGAGCGCAGCGAACACCGTTTCCCACGATCCCCTGTGCCGCGGCCTGTACCGCGCTTCATTCCATTGTTCCATGGCCGGCTGCCCGAAGTACAACCAGGCAAACATGGTGCTCGGCGCAGCGAGGGGATTGGTGATGTCATCCGGATAGTCACGGCTGTGCCCTCCCCCATAGTTGCCGTTGAGGTGCTCAGCGGCGAAATCGGCGAGCAGAAGATCCACCATCATACCCGCCCGGATTCGCATGACGCTGTCGAGGGCGAACTCGTGAAGCACGAGCATCGGGCAGATGAACACCGTCATATACGTCGGCGAATCAAACTCCCCCTGTCCGATGGTCGTCGTCATGCGCATCCAGTGGGTGAGCCATTCGGAGGCCTCGGCGAAATTCTCATCCGAGCTCTTGCCGTTGAACCACTGCCCGCCGGGTTCGTTCGGCCAGGTCTGCGCCGCAAGATACATCCCCGTGTAGTACATCACCCAGTGGTTCTCCGTGTCTCCGCGGTACATCGTTCTCTTCTGAAACGCCTCACGGATCTTCCGGTGCAGGGAGTCGGGCAGCTGGCCGCGCGTGTGAAGATATGTGCCGATCAGGGTGTAGGCGTAGAACATGCCTCCCATGGCCCGGTCGTGCGTCATGGAATCGAGCATGGCGTACGCCCGGGGGAGGTCGCGGCCGGTATGGAGCTTTGCCAGGATGGTCATCATGTTGACTTCCGTCTCGGCCGCTGCGACATCCAGCAGGCGCACCCTGCGTCCTTCAAATGCCGCGTCGGTCTGCGCCGCGCACGAGAGAGCGCCGGACAGAAGCAGAGCTGCTACACACAGCAGTGGTAGTTTCATGAATGCTCTTTTCATTTTCGTGGTCGCCGCTGAATGCTCATCCCCCACACCTGCGCATCTTCCTGACTGTTGAATACCCACGTTTCACCGGCGTCCGTGCTCTTGTAAAGGCCGCCGTTGAGGGTGCCGGCGAAAACGGTCCCGGGAGCGGAGGTCAGCACGCAAAGCGCGTGAATATCCTGGACGGAAAGCCCCGCCGCTTTTTGTTGCCAGGTCACACCGCCGTCGGTCGACCGGTACACACCCCCGGCGAATGTCCCGACATAGAGCGTATCGGGTCTTTCCGGATCGATGGCAATCACATACACCGTGCGATGCTGAAGTCCGGAATTCGACATGCTCCAGGTCTTTCCACGGTCCGTGGACTTCCAAACGCCGTCGTCTTCCGTCCCCGCCCAGAAGGTGTTCGGTACGGCAGGATGTTGTGTGAGGACGCGAATGTCTTTGCCGAGGAGAGTCGTTGGCATCCAGCCGGTATCGCCCGGCGCACGCCGATAAACCCCCGTTCCCGTCGCCAGCAACAACGTGCCGTCGGTGCGGTCCACGCACACATCAGTCGAATACCGTTCGGGCAGGTCTTCGAGCAGGAAGTTCCACGTGCCGCCACCATCCGTCGTCAGGATCGGTCCGTATGCCGTGGCTGCAGCCACTCGTTTCGGATTTCTCGGGTCCACGCTCAGCTTCAGGACTTCGGTAACTTCCCATCCGGTCGTAACCCGCCATGACGTTCCGTGGTCCGTCGAACGAAGCACTCCGTTTCCGCAAGCCGACCAGAGCACATCATCGGGTCCCGCTTCTGTATAGAACATCCGGATGTACTCTCTCCAGCCCGTATGTTGCCAGTTCTTTCCTGAGTCCGTACTCACGAAGAGACCGATGACCGGATTATCGTTTCGCCCCCAGGCGTGCCGGCGCGAGCTGAGCACGGACATGTAGAGCGTCTCCTGTGCAGACGCGAGTTCCCACAGACCGGCTCCGGCCAGAAGGAGCAACAGGAGTGCCTTAGAGATCCACATGGATTCCTCTCTGAAGTGCATCGGCGGTGAATTGGCCCAGCGTTCTTCCGTTGACGGTAACCATCATACGCTCGGACCTGACGTTCCCGAATACCAGTCGGATGGTGCGGGGGGTGGAAACGGCATCAGTGAGCGTGAGCCGGATGGTTTCGGGTGTTGATTGCACTCCCGTGATCCGGCAGCCGTCAATGCCGGCTCCCCACTGCCCGGACACATCAACGAAGGCATCGCCGTATTGCGCGGCGATGAGGTGAATGGAGACCACCGAGCTCCCTGTCCCCCAGTGCAATCCCGTGACCCCGGCGAGTTTGTCAGAGGCGGAATGTGCGTAGTTCTCGGCGGTCCTGGGCGATTCCGGAGACTCGAAGAGGGAGAACATAGCGCGGAGGGCAGCCACGCCTCGTTCAAAGTACTCCTGCCTCCCCGTTGCAGCGTAATACCTCATGTAGGTCACGGCAAAGTAGCCCTGGCGCGAATCACTCCACTCCCCGTCGGTGTTCTGCACGCCGAAACCGCCGAACAGCTCGCACGACAGCCACCGGGGGCTCCACACCTGTTGATACAGACTGAGATAGTCCAGGATCGCAGCGCCGCGTTGCAGATAGCGGTTTTCCCCCGTGATCTCAAACAGCGACAGGCAGGCCTCGGCGGCCTGGTGCATGGACAGGGTGTTCTGCGGGTGCTGGCCGGTGAAGCTGTCAAAGAACCCGAGTGGTTTGCGCGAACAGGAAAAGAACGTCTCGTAGTCGAACCATCGGTGCTCGGGCTCGATTTCCCGGAAGACATATTCCATCGCCCTTACGGCTGAACGGAGGGACGTCGAGTCACCGGTCTGCCTGGCATATTCTGCAAGGAAGTACGCGGCGCCTGCAGTCTCCGCATTCTCGTCGCGAAATTCAGGCGCGGGAGTGAGCGTTCCGGGTTCATACCAGGAAGGGATGACGCCGCTCGCGGCCTGGTTCTTCGCAAGGAACCTGGCGAACTGGCCGGTGAAGCGGAGGACCTCGGAACGGCGATCGGGATACAGATCCGCCCACTGGAGAAGCCAGATACCTGTCCAGGCATTGTGAAACATCGGCAGGAACCTGCCTTTTTCGATGCCACCCCAGGCATGATCTGCAACCCAATGTCCGCCTGCACTGTCGATATAAAAGATGGCCGGCGCAATCCCTCGTTCCTGGGGAGCAAGCAGGGCAAGATTGAGTACTCCCTGTGCGCGCCGGAGCAATTCCGCATTCCCGGTCATGCGGGCGTGGAGTGCCATGCCGTACGCTGTTCGCAGCGCGTTGAACCAAACGTTGAACCAGCAATCATTGTCCGCTGCCTTGGGCATTGCGTTGCTCCAGGCCAGGCGTGCCTGCCGCAGGAGTGTAACCGGCGCGCCCCGGTACACCGTGTCCAGAGCCACCAGCGGCACATACTCGTCCCATGCCTTTCGCATGTACGCAGAGAAGGGCTCACCCTGCGGTCCTCGCGCCGATGAGAAGTTCACATGACCAAAGCGATCCCAGAGGAACCGGACAACGTCCCTGTACCCTTCCCGTTCGGGGGCATTTGCGCGAAGGTAGAGATAGTAGCCGCACGAAAGGGCGGTGTCTTCAACCGCCACGGAAAGCGTGTCATGATGATGATAGTAGACGTGAGCGCGTTTCGTCCAGGGAAGAAGCCCGTACGCCATCAGGGGTGTCGCACCGCCGTCCATCTGTACGTCAGCGCCCGTCCGCATGACCCGCCTCGGCGTGTTCATCAACGCGGGGTCAGGGATGAGAGCGACGAACCGCGAATCCCGTTGCATCATCAGCGCGGGCGACCGGAAGACATGATCCCCTATAACATCCTGTGAGTCCGGTCTTAACTGGGGGGTGAAGATGAAGTCGGGCCGGCGTCCTTGAAACGCAACGCTGTCGCCGGGAAAAGCAGTATACGGGGCAAGAAGGTACGTCACGCTGGTGCGCCGTTCGATCATGGCGGTCAACGTGACGTGCACAAACGGGTCGCCTTCGCGCACGATGATCCGTTTGGTGATGGACGTCTTCCCATCCTGGGCGGTGAGCTTGACTTCCTGAATTCGCGGAGGTGTTGGGACAACCTCTGCCTCACTGTACCCCCGGTCGTAGCCCGTACCATCACGCCGCCACGAGGGATCGGGGCGAAGGCGGTGGCCGGACTCCAGCATCGGTTTCCATCCGCCAGAACCGAAGGCGAGATAGGATTCCACCCAGCGCTCTCCACGCCGCTCGAGGATGATCCGTACGTGCTCATTTCCCACTTCCAGGCGGCCGTCCTCTCCGGCCGCGCACACGTGCTCAGCGCCGCAGAGAACACCGCAACAGAACAGGGCAATGTTGATCCATCGCAGCATGGGCACCTACCATCGGACCCGCTGGGTGATCTTCCTCATGTTGAGTCCGAACATCTTCCGCTTTTCCGCAGGCGTGCAGTGCGCGTAGGCCATCCAGCCGAACTGGGGGATCGGATCGCGCATCGGCTGGTCGGTGCCAAACAACACCCGGTCCGCCCCGACGTGCTTCACCATGAATTCAATGACCCGGTACGTCACCGAAGTGAGCGTGATCTCCAGGAACACATTCGGGAACCGGAGCGCAAGCTCGATCCCCCGGCGGGCTTCCTTGAATGAGGTTCCCTGGTGCGCAAGGATCAACGACATGTCCGGATACTTCGGAGCCAGATCCGCCACCTCGGGACCGAAATTAACCGAAGGATGGAGCAACACATAGCAGCGATGGCGGTTGCCGTATTCAAACCATGTCGCCCATGCGGGATCGTTGTACGGAAGATCGGTTCGTGGGTAGTACGGCTTGAGTCCTCCCATCCGGTACTTCCCGTGCACCCTGGCAATCTCCTTCTTCCAATCCTTCACGTATTGCGGCTGCAGGGCGGCGTACCCGCGATAGAACCGGGGGAACCGCTTCATCGCATCATAGACGATTTCGTTGCCGGCCCTGTAGTCAGCCCACAGGCCGAGCCAGGCGCTGATATGCATCTGGCTTATGCCCATCAGTTTTGCCCGCTCGAACATGCTGGGCGCGTCCGAATAGGGCTGATGCATGAACCCCACTCCGGCAGCCCCTTCGTGCGCAATGTGCGCATGCGCGTCAATGACCAGGGTATCCCGCAGCGGCTTGCCTTCGCGGGCGGCGGCCAGGATGGGGTCGCTTATACGTTTCTTCTTATAGGGAGGCGGCATTGCCTCCAATTTCAAGAGCCGCGCAAGGTTCCCGCCCGCAATGAGCTTCTTTTCCTCTTCCGTTAGCGTGCAGTAGTCCACAAAGGACTTCGCCGCACCCGGGGACTTGTCCAGCGCTCCGGTGCCGAACAGAAGACGATCGACGCCGAACCATCCGCCGTAAACTTCGAGCGCATGATTGGCCTGGTGATTGGAGAATTCAAGATGCAGGCGCGGATGCTTGGTCATCAGCATGTGGAGGTACCTGGTCGCCTCCCACCGCGAGTTCTGCAGCAGCACGTTGAGGCGCGGATGCCTGGTCAGAACGGCATCCAGGTCGGACAGCAGGACCTGGTTGGAAGGTTCCAGGATATCCGGACCGTACATCCCGCCCCCCTCGAGGGTGAGGAGGATCCCCTCGTCCTCGAGCGCCGAGAGCAGGTCGCCGCAGAAGTCCTCGTTGAAGAAGTAGTGATGCAACCGCGGCGACATCTTCGCCGCCCTGATTCCGTGGTCCCGCATTTCCTGAATGACGTCTTCGGGTGGCGCCATCTCTCCCGTGTGGTGCGGCATGACCGACCAGACGCCGTACAACCTCGGGCTCTTCTTCACTTCCTGAAGCAGCATCCGGTTGCTGAAGGTCGGATCGTATTCCCTGCCCAGAGCGTGCGACACCAACGCGCCCTGGATCCCACACCACTCCATCTCTTCAAGAAGCACTTCGGTCTCATACTGCGTCTCAACGTCCTTCGGCCCGCGTCTGCCGACAATGGCATGGGAATCGATGAAGATGCGTTCGCTCATGTTCACCACCAGAATGGTTTGACTGTTGTGCGTTCACGGACTTCCGCATCGAGCGCCCGGCGGAGTGCTGTGCGAGCCTTCTCCAACGCCTCGTCGATGTCCGCTTCTTTGTGAGAATAAGAAATGAACCAACGGGGGTTGATGAAGATCCCCTCGCGATACAGCTCCCGGTGCCAGAGGTACTCCAGCCGGGCATGATATCCGGGATCCGCGCTGTCGAATTTCAGAAATGCGGCGGGGGGAAGTCCCGCTGCGTGACCCGCAACGCCCAGGTCCTTCACTATGCTCTCGAAACCGGCCATGAGCCGCTTCCCCATCGCGAAAAGATGCTGGTGCACGGGCTCGCGCTGCATGATCTTCAATGTCGCTATCGCGGCGGCAATGGAGAGCGTTTCGCCGGCATACGTCGTCGTCATCCTGAACCGGTAGAGCGTTTCCATGTACTCCGCACGTCCCACGTACGCCGACAGGGGAAAACCGTTGGCCATGGCTTTCGCGTATCCCGCAAGATCGGCATCCACGCCGAAGAACTCCTGGGCGCCCCCCTTCGCCAGCCGGAATCCGGTCAACACCTCGTCCAGGACCAGCAGAATCCCGTGCTCTCTTGTCTTCTCGCGGAGGAACCGTATGTACGTACCGCTTGTGTCTTCGTTGAAATCATAAGGGATGGAAATGACGCAGGCAATCCGCTCGCCGTATTGCCTGATCAAACGGTCCGCCTCGTCGCAGTTGCCCCACGGAATGACCTTCACGTACTCCTTCATGAAGACCGGCACGCCGTTGTTCGGACTGTCTTCCGTCGAGAACCAGT
>JADLEA010000204.1 GCA_020846365.1 Bacteroidota bacterium | reverse complement strand
GCTCGCTTTTGATCCGACGGACGGCGCACTCTGGGCATCCATTCGCACCAGCGCCTCGCTCAGGGACAGGATCTACAGAATCGACCTCGTCACCGGGGATACACTCGGTGCCGGGAACACGGGTTTCAATCAACCGTTGGCAGATCTGGCTTTTGACGAGGATGGAAATCTCTTCGGGCTCATCGGGAGTCCAACAAGCTCTCTCAAGTACCGCCTGGCCAGGATCGACAAAGCGACGGGCGTCGGGACGGAGATCGGTTCCGTGGGTCTGGCGGGGATGGTGGGGATCGCGTTCTCGCCCAGATCCGTGGAGACGAACGTCAGGGCCCAATCTTCCGAGACAAATCCGTCGTTTTTCCAATTGGATCAGAACTACCCGAACCCTTTCAACCCCGGCACGACGATTTCATACCGCATCGGCGGTGGCGGTTCGGAGCAATCGGGATCAGCGAATGCATGGGTGAAGCTGGCGGTCTATGATCTCCTGGGCCATGAAGTGGCCGTGCTTGTCGAAGGCGAGAAGTCGCCCGGCAAGTATGTGGCGCGCTGGGATGCGGGAGACAGACCGAGTGGCGTGTACTTCTGCAGACTGGAGGTGTGGCCGAAGGACTCGAGGACCCGTCGCGGCCTCGCGGGCGATGGTACGAACTTCGTCGCAACCCGAAAACTGATCCTCCTGCACTAGACGTTCCGGACATCGAAAACACGCTTCGACTGCGACGCAACAGCAGCCCTTCCGGTCTTCTCGGTAGGCCCCCTTAGGTCTATCGCTGGATCACCATACTGCGTGTCCGGACAAAGCCTCCTGCCGAAAGCCGGTAGAGGTACACGCTGCTTGACAGGCCTGGCAGGTCAACTTTGACACTGTGTTCGCCGGCTGTCTGAACCTGCCGCACCAACTCCGCTATTCTGCGACCGAGAATATCGAATACTGCGAGCTCGACGGCGCCCGCCTCCGGCAGAGAGTACCGTATGGTCGTTGACGCATTGAACGGATTTGGAAAATTCTGCTCTAGCCGGTAGGTGATTGGAGAAGTATCGGAGAGGATGCTCGTCGGATGCTGCGATTCGAATGCACCGATATCCGGAGCTGCGACGATTGTACGCTGGACTGCACTGCCCGGGGACAGCAGGATGCCTTGCGGCGGATGAAAGCCCGGGGGAAACAGGGGAGAGGTGAAGGGATATCCGGCGGGAGGTTGAGGAGTGGAAGTCCCCGCATTGATGAGGGTGCTTCCTGCGGCCAGAGTGAAATCGCCGCCGGCGCGATCGACAAAACCAGGGTCGCTGCCGGTAAGCGTCCCTGTCCAACCTGAGGGGATTGTGGTCAGCACGCTCTGCACCCAGTTGTTCTGTCCCGAGATCTGCTCCCCGGACGTCCATTCCGCTTCCACGGTGCGGATGATCGGTGCGGCTGCGCCAGTGACGCTGCAGAAGACATTGTTGTGCATCTCCACGGATTCCAGTCCGTCGAAGAGCCGGAAGGCCGCGCTTGTTCCCATGAGTACGGTGTTGTTGACCACACGGTAGCGTCCCTTGCTCTCGCCCGTAGCGTCGCCCCCGAATCTGGTGACGTAGAATGTCCCCGTGCTGCCGTAGGATGTCGCGCGCTTACGGAGGACGTTCCCGACGACATCCGAATCTTCCCGCTTCAGCTCTGCCGGGACCTCTCCTGCAGGATCCGGGCCAATCAGTTCCAGCTCATGATAGACCGCCCCTTCAATCCAGTTGTAGTAGATCTCGTTTCGTTCAGCACGTGATTTCACGTTGTTGCCGCCTGTGCCGTCATGTATCCAGCAGAATTGCATGCGGAATACGCTTCCGGGATGCGTGATCTCGTCCGTTGCCATGTAGATCTGGTGTGCGCTGGTGCCCGCGCCATTCTGATAGAACTCGCAATACTCGAGGAGGAGAGACCCCGAACCGTTATCGGCTCCCATCAACCCATTGTTACAATTGTGCACGACGAGATCGCGCAGGGTGAGGTCGCCCGCCTGATGGTAGAGCCCGCGGAACGTCGCATTGCGAACTTCGAATCCCTCGAAGATATAGTGATCTGCCGCGGACGAGCTGGTGATGAATGCAACGCCGTTTGTTCCGCCGTCGATCACGGGCCGACGGTCGTTGACACGCACACCGCGGATGAGGATGGGTTGTGCAGGCAGCCCCGGCCGCGAAAAGGACACGCCGCCGGAGTAGGTGACATCCCCGTCCACAAGGACCGTGTCTCCGGCCTGGAGCAGACCTGCGACCTGCTGAAGCGAGGTAGAGGGTCGCGCGGGTCCCACCCTGTACGTTGTTGCATCGGCGCTGATCGAAATCGTGGCCAGCAGCACGGCCAACAGGCAATGGTAATGTCGCATCATTGGCGTAGCCCTCCCCCAGCAAGATACGTCCGGATGCGTGCCATGTCAACTCCCGGCGTGTTTTTCCGGGAATTGTTGTTTACATTCTCCACACACAGTCCCCGTGTTCGAGCGGGTCAGACCTGCTGAACCACATTCAAGCAGGAAAATCCATGTGCCTTCGTGGAGGAGCTCTACCATGCGGCAATCTACCATGACGCGATTGATGATGGTTCTTCTCGTGTTCGCAATGGCGGCGGCAACCGCTCTTGCTCAAAAGGTGTCCACAGACAACATCGACGCCGTTGTGGAAAGAGCTCTGGCCGCGTTCGACGTGCCGGGCATTTCACTCGCCATCGTAAAGGATGGGCGCGTCGTTGTGACAAAAGGATATGGCCTGAAAACCGTTGGGAGCCAGGAGAAGGTGGATGCCCGGACGCTCTTCGGAATCGCTTCGAACACGAAGGCCTTCACTGCCACTGCCCTCGGTCTGCTCGTCGAGGAAGGGAAGATCGAATGGGACGCGCCTGTGGCGCGTTATCTTCCCTGGTTCCAGCTCGCTGATCCGTATGTCACCCGCGAGATGACCATCCGCGATCTGCTGGTGCACCGGAGCGGACTGGGATTGGGCGGGGGTGATCTGCTGTGGTGGCCCCCATCGACCTACGACAGGAAGGAAATCGTCCGCCGCCTGCGCTTCGTCCCGCTTGTGAAGAGCTTTCGGAGCGCATATGCCTACGACAATGTGTTGTACATCGTAGCAGGGGAGGTCATTGAGACGGTCAGCGGGAAGAGCTGGGAGGACTTTGTGACTTCCAGGATTCTCCGGAAGATCGGCATGATGGAAAGCACTGTGCGGCATGGCGAAGGCGGGCCCGGCAATAACATTGCGTCTCCCCATGCGGCTATCGACGGGAAAGTCCGGGTGGTGAAACCGTTTGGCAGTGACAACACCAACCCGGCGGGCGGCATCAACTCCAATGCCGTCGAAATGGCCAGGTGGATGGTTGTCCAGCTCGACTCCGGCCGCATTGCCGGTGACTCACGTTTGTTCTCGCCCCGCACGACGCGACAGCTCTGGTCGATTGTCACGCCCATTCCCTTCGGCGATCCACCTCCGGAGCTTGCCGGGCTGCGCCACGACTTCAATGGCTATGCGCTCGGGTTTCAAGTGCGGGACTATCGGGGCGCGAAACTGGTCACCCATACCGGGGGACTTCCCGGTTACGTGTCGCGCGTCACCCTCGTGCCTCATGTGAAGCTTGGCATCGCCGTCCTGACGAATCAGGAATCAGGCGCGGCGTTCGAATCCGTCACGTATCACATCCTTGATGCGTATTTTGGTGCTCCGAAGACGGACTGGATAGCTGCATATAAAAGACTTGAAGCCCGGCGCGACTCGATAAACGCGTCCCGAGATGCTCGGACCAGCGCATCTGCGGACACGTCATCCCGCCCCTCGCTTCCGCTGGAGAAGTACGCCGGGACATTTGTCGACTCCTGGTATGGTGATGTGGAGATACGTATGGAGGAGGGGAAGCTGCACATCCGGATGGTGCCTACGCCCTCATTGCAGGGAGACCTGGTGCACTGGCAGTACGACACATTTGTTGCACGGTGGTCGGATCCGGAGCTCCGTGCGGACGCATTCGTCACGTTTGCGCTCACGCCGGAGGGGGGCATTGACCAGGTGAAAATGAGGGCCGTATCACCGGCGACGGATTTCAGCTTCGACTTTCAGGACCTGCTGCTCAAGCCGGCACGGAAATGAAAGACCCGGATTAGCGTTCCGGCCTTTCCATGCGCTGCCAGTTCTGGTTGGAGCCGATATTCGGATTGTAATC
>JADLEA010000203.1 GCA_020846365.1 Bacteroidota bacterium | reverse complement strand
TTGAGGTCGATCATTTCGATCTTGTGCCGCTGGATCAGTGCGGTGCATTGCTGCAACAGACGTTTGTCCATGAGAACTCCTGAAAGGGAGGATTGGCCCGAAGTGCCCCAATATAACAAAAAAAGCCGACCCATGCCAAAGCACGGGCCGGCTGTCGGATGCTGCGAGGTGCTACGGCATCGTATAGGTGCGCGTAAAGGTTGATGTCAGGGATCCGTAGCGCACGGTGATCGTCACGGACACCACTGTTCCGGAGACCGGCAGCGAGGTGCTCGGCCAGTTGATGGTGATCGTGTATGCATTGGAGAGCTGGCCGCTGATGCGCTGATAGATCTGCACAAGCTGGGCGGCGTTCGGGGCGTAGAAATAGAATCCGCCCGTGCTGTCCGCGATCTGCACCAGATCCCGCTCCGGTCCGATATTCCCGCCTGGAGGCGTCGTATGGTAGAAGCTGTCGATCAACCCGACGGTGTACACCGGAACGGCGTTCCGGCGTGCGGAGAGGAATATCGAATCGCGCGGAACATTCGAATCGTTCTCGCCGCCGTCCGTGAAGGCCACGACGGCCCGGGCATAGCTCGACGAAGACTGCCCGGCCACATCGGTGATTCCCCGCACGATGGAGCTGTACAGGGCGGTGTACCCGTAGTCATACGACAGCGTGTCCGCCGCGCGCGTGAGGAGTGTCTTGTCCGAGGTGAACGCCTGGATGACTTTGATCTCGGAGAGGGAGCCGAACTTGATGATTTCCGCCCTGTCCTGCGCTCCCATCGCCGTGACAAACGTCTTCACGGCCGATTCCATGTCAAGGATGCGCCGGTACCGCTTTGCAGTCGTGTCATACGTGCCGACAAACATGCTCCCGCTGTAATCCATGGTCATGGCAACCGCTATGTTCTTGCCTGACTGCGAAAGAGTCTGGAGCAGAATGGCGCCGGTCACCGAATCCATGACTGCAACCTTGGGAGTTCCCCACTTCATAATAGCGGATACATTGGTGGCGGACAGGCCGGTCACCGCGTTGCCGTCCTGGTCCGTGACAAACATCGTACCTTGCGCCTGTGTGCGCGATGTTGGAGCGAGCGTGCCGTTTGCACTGATGGTCGTCGGTGCACCCGGGTCTGTTGTGCCGTCATCATCCTTCTTGCATCCGGTGAAGGTCATGAGCAGGCTGAGTGCAAGGACGACAAGGATGGAAAAGAGTGAGTGGATCTTCATAGCAACCGCCTCCGTATTGACTTTTGTGAGAGAACGTGCGCCTCCCCCCTCCGGGCAGAAACGGGATATTCAGCAGGAAACAAGTGCAGTGCCATTCTCAACGACAGGATTTTGGGCTCATTCTCGCAGTAGCAACGGCACTTCACGGGCACATCCAGCACAATATTGGACAGCGTGACACCATCAGCCAACCCGCTCCGGGGCGTAGAGAGCCGCCGGCGGCCGGAAAAACGGCCTCGTGAACGCAGGCCGTGGGAACGCCCGCTGTCCCGCTTGTTGCATTCATGAGCGGTTTTGCCTATGTTTTTGGTTACAGATCTTCTTTCTCATTCCCTTCAGCATTCGCACGCCGTTCATCCTCAACTCGCG
The DNA here is from genome assembly GCA_020846365.1 of Bacteroidota bacterium. GTDB lineage: Bacteria > Bacteroidota > Ignavibacteria > UBA10030 > UBA6906 > JAGDMK01. The sequence goes on along the minus strand of JADLEA010000203.1, from coordinate 2,506 downwards.
CATCAGGAGGCGCACGCATTCATGAGCATCAGTCAACTGGCACGGTCTATTGCCGAGAGCCCCACCCTCGCCCTGAACGAGCAGGCACGGCTGCTCCGCGAGCGGGGGGAAGCAGTGGTCCACCTGGGGGCGGGCGAACCGAAGAACAGAGCCCCCATCAATGCCATACTCAGCTCTGCCGCGAAACTGAACACCGGCGACATCAAATACACCCCGACGGAAGGGCTCCCGTCTCTACGCAAGGCCATCATCCGGTACACCGAGGAAAACTATGACCGGATCGTGGCTCCGGAAAACGTCCTCGTCTCCGGCGGGGCCAAGCAAGCGCTCTTTAACCTCCTGTTTACGCTCGTCAATCCCCAGGAAGAGGTCATCGTGCTCGCCCCCTACTGGGTGAGCTACCCGGAAATGATCAAGATGGTGTACGGGGTGCCGGTGATTGTCACCCCGGAGGATGGAAGCTTCGTCCCGCGCATGCAGGACATCGAAGCGGCGGTGAGCTCGTACACGAAGGCTATTATCGTGAACAGCCCCAACAACCCCTCCGGCGTGATGTACGGCCCCGACCTCATCGCCCAGCTGGTGGAGTTCTGCGAACGCAAGGGCATCTATCTCATCATGGACGACATCTACCACAAGCTGGTGTTCGACGGGAAGAAGACTGCGTCGGCGTACGGGTACACGTCCAAAGACATTGAATCCACCCGCGTGGTCTCCATCAACGGTATCTCGAAGTTGTACGGTATGACCGGCTTCCGCATCGGGTGGGTGATTGCTCCCCGCAAGATCGTGGAAGTGATGACGAACGTGCAGGCCCAGACCACTTCCTGCACGTCGATCGTGTTGCAGGCAGCGGCGGAAGGCGCGCTGACGGGGCTCCAGAGCGTCGTGGAAACGCTCCGCATGACGCTGGAGAACAACCGGAATGTGATGTTGCAGGAGCTGCGTGCGTTCTCCGGCGTACGTACGATCCCGCCGGACGGGACCTACTACTGCCTCCCTGATTTCCGCGCCTACAACAAGAGCTCCGTTGAGCTCTCGCAATTCCTCCTGAAGAAGGCGCTCGTCGTGACCGTGCCGGGGAAGGAATTCGGCATGGAAGGTCATCTCAGGTTGAGCTACGCAACGACCGTCAAAGACATCAAGCAGGGGGTGGAACGGATCAAGTGGGCTCTGGATCCCGAGGCACCAAACGAGATCTATATCGGCGAACGCAAACTCACACGGGATTGGCTATGAACAACCTCCTCGACATCAAGACCCCGGCACAAAGTGAAGCTTCCGCGGTGAAGAGTGATTTTGGCCTGGACAATCTGGGCCTGACGAATCTGCGCATGGCCTATTGGAACCTCCCGACGGAAGCGCTCTACGAGGAGATCACGTTCCGGCGCGAGGCGCGCATTTCCCGCAATGGCCCGATCATTGTCAACACGGGCAAGCATACCGCACGCTCGGCTAACGATAAGTTCGTCGTGAAAGAACCCTCCACCGATGTACACATCTGGTGGGGGGAGTACAACCGCCCGTTCCATCCCGAGAAATTCAACGACCTGTACAATCGCCTCCAGGGCTTCCTGCAGGGTCGCGATCTCTTCATCCAGGACTGTTACGCGGGCGCTGATCCCGAGTATCGCATGCCGATACGCATCATCACCGAGTTCGCATGGCACAGCCACTTCGCACGGAACATGTTCATCATGCCGGCCACGAACGACGAACGCAGGCGCCATGTGCCGGAATTTACGGTCATCGCGGTCCCTTCGTTCAAGGGGATACCGCAAATCGATGCGACGGCATCCAACACCTTCATCGTCGTCAATTTCGCCCAGAAGCTCTGCATCATCGGTAACACCGCGTACGGCGGCGAGATCAAGAAGTCCGTCTTCACGATCCTGAACTATCTCCTCCCGCTCCAGAGCGTCATGCCGATGCATTGCTCGGCCAACATTGGCCCGAACGGGGACACAGCGCTCTTCTTCGGCCTTTCAGGGACCGGCAAGACTACCCTCTCGGCCGATCCGCAGCGGCAGCTCATCGGCGATGACGAGCATGGCTGGAGCGATGAAGGCATATTCAACTTCGAAGGCGGCTGCTACGCCAAAGTCATCCAGCTCTCTTCCACGGCCGAGCCGGAAATCTACGCATGCACGGGACGTTTTGGCACGATCCTCGAAAACGTCGTGTATGACCCGGTCACGCGGGTGATTGATTTGGACGACGAGGGGATCACGGAGAACACCCGGGCGTCGTATCCGCTGGACTTCATCGCCAACGCGGTTCCGGAAAAGATGGGAGGCCATCCCCGCAACATCATCCTCCTCACCTGCGATGCCTCCGGCGTCATGCCTCCGATCGCCCGGCTGACACCGGACCAGGCGCTGTACCAGTTCATCTCGGGCTACACCTCCAAGATCGCCGGCACCGAAGTCGGATTGACCAAGGAGCCGGAGATGACCTTCAGCACCTGCTTCGGCGCGCCGTTCATGGTGCATCATCCCTCCTTCTA
>JADLEA010000202.1 GCA_020846365.1 Bacteroidota bacterium | reverse complement strand
TGAGCTCCGGGAGGTCCACCCAGGCCCGTGTGCGCCACGATTCAATTCCCTTCTCCGCCAGCTGTACCCCCTTGGCTCCCTCGAGAAGATTCCATGGGAAGGGTTCGTCCTTCACGACATGGCGGAGGAAGAGCTCCCATTGTGCCTTGAAAGCATTGTCGGTTTCCTGATGGGTCGGAACCTTGATCCACTGGTCGAGGAAATTTATCGGATTGTCCACGTCCGGGTTCCATGTGGGGCGCGGAGTGGCGTGCGATGGTTGAATCCAGCATTCCCTCAGGCCTGCCACGGCGGATCCGAGGGTGCCGTCGACCTGCATGGTCAGCAAGTCATCGCGTCGCACGCGGGTTGCCCAGGACGAATTGAATTGCGCAACAATGCCGTCAGCGAGTTGAAACGTAGCGTACGCTGCGTCGTCTGCAGTGCAGGGATACGGTTTTCCCGCCTCATCCCACCTGGTGGGAATGTGCGTGGCGCCGAGGCAGGAGACTGCCTGTACGCCTCCGAACAGATTGTCCAGCACATATCTCCAGTGGCACAACATGTCAAAGATGATCCCGCCACCATCTTCCGCCCGATAGTTCCAGGACGGCCGTTGCGACGGAACTGCGTCGCCTTCAAAAACCCAGTAGCCGAATTCGCCGCGCACCGAGAGGATCCGGCCGAAGAACCCCGTCTCCTTGAGGAGCCGGAGCTTCTGGAGGCCGGGAAGCCAGAGCTTGTCCTGAACGACTCCGTGCTTGATGGATTTCTGTTCTGCGAGCAGGTAGAGTTCGTACGCCTCGTCCATGGTCAGGGCCGTGGGCTTTTCACAATAGATATGCTTGCCGGCCTTGATAGCTTCCCGGATGCTGGCGACGCGGAGATTGGTCATCTGGGCGTCGAAGTAGATCTGGTTGTGCGAATCGGCCAGGGCCTTGTCCAGATCCGTTGTCCAGCGCGCGATCCCGGCGCTGTCCGCAAGCTGTTCCAGGCGTGCGGCGTTGCGTCCGATGAGGATCGGGTCGGGAAGGATGACCTCCCGGTCGTTGATCCTCACGCCTCCCTGGCGGATGATGGCAAGTACCGAACGCATGAGATGCTGCGTAGAGCCCATGCGGCCGGTAACGCCGTTCATGATAATGCCTATGTGATGCGTGGTTGTGGCCATAAAGAGATTCTCCGGGTAAAACGCGTTCTCAATGCTCTGGTGGTTCCGTGTGCTGTGCCCGCGCACCCGGCGGGAGGGGGGGAGCCCCGGCGCCGGCGCGGGGAAGTGTCCCCTCAAGCTCCTGCCTCCAATGCGCCACATCTCCCCCGGGGGCGTAGCAGTACAGCATCCGCATCACGGTGTCACCGATGTTGGTAATCTGATGAAACACCCGCGGAGGGATATAGACCGCCTGACCGCCGGTGACGATCTGTCGTTCCTCTCCAAGGCACATCTCTGCGCGCCCCTCCAGAACGAAATAGACCTCTTCCTGCTCTTGATTGTGCCACGGGACCTGCCCGCCGTGGGGTTCCAGTGTGACATGACCCATGGCAAAATGCCGGGCCTGGATGGGGGAAGCGCCGCCGACAAGGTTTTGCGTCCTCCTGCCGGCAGGATACCGGCGCCCCTCAATAACGCCCAGGTCTGCTATAACCATTGAACGAATCCCCATAATAATGTGTGTTGATCTATGACACGGGCAGACAATACTGCTCCAGCCGCGCGCGCAGCTGATCCTTCATGAAGAGGATGACCTCTCGCAAATCCGTCACCGCCTGTCTCGTGTGCGGCAATCTGGGCATGTAGGGCGGGGGCCCGAACTCCGGGCAGAGGGCCAGCAACGGAGCCCCCTTCCGCGCGCGTTCGGCGGCGATCTGTTCCCACCACGAAAAATGTCTCTCCGCTTCTTCCTTCCATTCCGGCGCGCGCGGGTCGTTCACCTGTGGGCCTTCTCTGTGCCCGATGCGCGCGTGAATGTACTCCGTGTGGCGGATCGCCAACTGCACATCCTCTTCCTGATCTTCCAGCAAGGACTCATGGACACAGCACCAATGGGAGAAATCCGCATTGAGGCGGAGTGTAGGGATCGCCGCGAGGATGTCTCTGGCCGACAACACGCTGAACAGCGCCCTTCCCCGGTGCGTTTCGTGACAGAGAGGCACCCCGGCGTCCCTGCTCAATTCCTCTCCGGCGCGAAAGATGCGAAGATTGTCTTCCAGCGTGAAGATGTCCCGCCCGGTGTGGCAGTTCACGAGCAACGGTTTGTACCGGGTTGCCGACTGGAAGCGTCGTTCCAGCGACGCAATGTGGTCCTCCGGGGTCACACCTTCCGTTGTGATCATTGCGACGAACTTCAGCCCGTGCTCCTGGTGCAACGCGATGGCTTCCGCCGGCTCTGCGTGGAGCGACGGCAGATGAATCTCCGTGCCGTCGAAACCGTTTCTCCGCGCGTACCGGAGGAACTCCACGAGCGGGAGTTCATCCAGATCCCATTTGGAACGGATCAGCAGGATGTTCATGCGCGATTCCCTGCGGTGTGAGGGCCCGTGTGAGCGGAGGGCAAAGCCATGTTTCCTTCGTGCGCGAGCATAGGGTCAGGTGTGCACCAGATGCAAAACGTGTTCGATCCCGGATGCGAGCGCGTATACATCAGTCCGCCCATCCGGAGACCGGCGCAGCTGTTTCAACGGGACATGCTCGCGGGCATCGAGAACGAGCTCGGCGTCGGACGTCTCCGGAATCCGAATTCGGACGGCGCGATCGCCTTTGGGCCCATCGGTGCGAAGGGAAAGCGGGCCGCGGACGGTCGGAACCGTGACTGCCATGTGATCGAGATCCGCCGGCTGAGGGCGCAAGCGGCATCGGGCAAACCCGGGAGCAGTCGGCTGGATGCCCGCTATGCCCATGATAAGCACATAGAGCGGCACCACCGCGCAGTGGCTCCACAAATCTCCACTGTCGGGAAACGGCTTCCAGTTTTCGCCGATGGTGTTGTTCAGGATTACAGAATCCATGGTTGCCCAGCGCTCGCGGAAATCGCGGAGCACGACATCCGTACGGCCTCCGCGCGCGAGTGCCCAGTACCGCCAGCACGCATTAGCCGGATAGGAGAGTCCCATGTGCGGAGGCGGAGAGGCCAGGGCTTCAATCGCCGGCCCGGTGATGTCATCCGGGCAGAGATCGAACAGCACCGCCGTGGCAATGGATCGGTCGCAGAGCCGCATCGCTTTTTCTTCTGCGATCCAGGGAAGGTTGTTGACAAACAGGCCATCCCCTTTGCTCCAAAAATGCCTGACCAGTGCACTCTGGATTTCCTTGCCGAAGGCATCCGCGAAGTCACCCCATGCGCCGTCTCCCAGCGCCCTTGCCAGCGGAGCAAAAGCGCGTTGCAGCATGGCTGCGGCATAAAGATTGAACGCACACTCCTTGTGTTCCTGGCGACCACCCGGGTATGCATCGTGGTCAATCCACACGGCCGGTGTGCCCAGGCCGCTCACCGGAAGCAGACCGTCTGGGCGGCGAATCCTGTGCAGGTACCGGACAAACCGTTGATACCGGATGAAGGGCTCTCGAACGGGGTCCAGATCACCGGTATAGAGGTAGTGGTGAAAACAATCGAATCCAAACCCGACGCTATGGTCCAGGAGTGGCCCCCACGGGGTCATGTGAAGCTGTCGTTCCATGACCCGGACAAGTCGGTCGAATGCCGGCCAGCAGTCGAAGAAATACCCTTCGTGCATGAGGCCCTGGCTGAATGTGGAGAGGAACCGTGCCGGGAGCCGGTGTTCTCCGTACGCCAGGTAAACCGCGTGAAGCTGGTGGGCTCCGTCGCCGCTGTATTGCTGCCGTTCCCGCCCCATGCCGTCAACGGCGGTCTCTTGGGCGGAGTTGTGCAGCGTGCGGATTGACGCATCCATGAGCCGTTGGAGGGCCGGTTCACCGACCTGGACCCCGGGGGTATCGGGCCACGGGAATGTTCTTTTCAGTATTCCCACATTGCTGACGGCCACCGTGCCTTTGGTGCCACGGATGTGGAGCTGGAGCCACTTCGACGCTTCGAAGTCGAATGTCTGGAAAGTCTGTCTTCCCCCCGAGCAGATGAACCTGGACCAGGCGTGGAAGTGCGAATTCAGCAACGGTTGGCCCCCCGGAGTATGTCCTTCCTGAACCATCAGCTCTATAATAGTATTTCTGGGCGCCTCAATGGTGAAAAACGGGAATCCGATGTTTTCCTCCCGGAACCGAAATGTGAGGGCGGCAGCGGACTTTCCATCCAGCTCCGTGATCCACGTTCCCGGAGTGG
>JADLEA010000201.1 GCA_020846365.1 Bacteroidota bacterium | reverse complement strand
TGCCAGCATGTGTTCGAGATCTGGAATGATGACGGTCTTCTTCTCGGCGATCACCCAGTCCACGATCCCCGCTTCCAACTGGTGTTCCGCCTCGGCCTGAAGCCGTGCCGAGCTCTTGGAAGACAGGGGGAGCAGCCGGTTGGTGGTGGACTGGAACAGGAAGATGTTACTGTCCAGCACCGGGATAACCTGCCGCGTGAGCTCAATGAGCGCGCTGACGATCAGTTCCGGTTCGGTTGCGGTGCTGATGATATTCGACAGCTGCTGTGTGGCTACCAGTTCGTCGATGGAACTCCGGATGGCCAGGTTGTTCTGATTGTACTGCACGTTTTCCTGGCGGAGAATATCGATGGTCTTCTCGAGCGCCTTGATGTACGTTTCGCGGCTCTCGATGAACTGCTCGAACTGCGGAAGACCTTCTTCCAGAAGTTGCAGCCGGTTCTTTTTCTTCGGCACAGATTCCATGGTGGTCGTCGTGGCTACGCCCCTCGGGATTGGTCAAATTGCGTTACCGCTTCCAGGTCGACTTTCACGAGCTCGCGGTACGTTTGCATGTACTCCTGAAGCACCTGGGGGTCATTGATCTGGAGATGATTCAGCGCATCGGCGTCAAACTCCGCACCCTTGTCGAACTCCATGGGCTGCGGACTCATCCGCCAGGCGAAGATGTCCGCACAATGGATGAGGGCAACCAGATCCTTGTTCTTGTCCGCCCGCCCCGGCGTATGATGCATGTTGATGGCTTCCACCAGATGATCCGGAAGATTCCATCGCTCAGCCAGCCATCCTCCTACTTCCGCATGGGTCACGCCGAGAACGCTCTCCTCTGCTTCCAGAGCTGTGAGGTCCGTCTCGTGAATGATTTCCATGATTCGCTTGTACTCATTTTTGAAGTACCGGTGCAGGACGGAGATGCCCATGTCGTGGAGGAGTCCGCCCACGAACACTTCCCCGGAAACACGGTACCCCAGGTCGCGCGCCAGCCGGCGGGCAAGGACGCCGCTCAGGATGGCGTGGTCCCAGAATCCCTTCGCGTCAAACATGGTATCCGATTTCTTCTGCAACGAGCTCACCAATGAAATGCTGATAACGATTTCTTTCAGGGCATCGTACCCCAGGACGATGATGGCAAAATCAATCGTCGAGATCTTGCGCGGAAATCCGTAGAAGGGTGAATTGGCAATCTTGAGCACCTTGGCCGTCAATGCCTGATCTGTCGAAATCAGCTTTCCCAGTCTGGACGCGCTGGTTTTCGGGTTGTCGACCAGTTCCACCACTTCCATCGCAATGGTCGGCAGAGCGGGGAGCTGGATGATGCTCTGTACTTTTTCCTTGATGGTTTCCGGTGACATCATGTCGGTGCTCTTCTCCCGTTACACCACGTCATGGATTGTTGTGGCCAGCGTCGACAGCGCGACGTCGTGCAGGTGCTGGACGTCCTCTTCCGTGATGCCCATCAGATGGGCGACCTCGCCCGGCGCCAACCCTTCCTGGTAGCACAGAGCGAGAGCGAGGCGCTCCTGATACGGCAGCCCGCCGATTGCCTCCACGAGCGCGTTCTTCAGCGACGCAACCATGCGCGCGAATGACGGCGCCTCTGCCATACCCGCTTCGATGCTCTGCGCATCGTCCTGCAAATGCCCTGCGCTGAGCTCTGCCTCGGTCAGTCCCAGGATCTCGAGCGCCGTGGGATCACACTCCTGATCGGGATCCGCCGCGTACTTGCCTACCTCCAGCCGACGGCACAGAATGTCGGCGACGTGCACCGTCGCGGCGAGGCGTGGATCGCGGACAGCCTTGCCGGGGCAATGATGGCACCGGATGGCCTCAACAATCCGCTCGTTCATCCCCCACTGCTCTGCCCACCAGGCGCCGGTCTCCTGATGGTCGGCAACGGGGTCCTGCACATCCCCCGGAACTCCCTTCCATCGGAGCTGTCCCTCACCCGTGCCCGAGGGTGCGATCATTCCGATATCGTGGAAGAGCCCCGCCACAAAAGCATCATCGGGCTGACCCTCGGGTTGCTTCCGGGCGAGGAGCCGTGCCGCCAGGCCGCATGCGATGGAGTGCTTCCAGAATTCCTCGTATTGCGTGAAGAGCGCCACGATCGTCCGGAACGCGCCCGTTACCACCATGCGCATGATGGTCTCTCGCAACGCATCGAATCCCAGCAACGTGACGGCACGCGACACGGTCTCGACCCGCGAAGGGATGCCCAGCGCAGGTGAATTCGCTATCCTGAGCACGCGCTCGCTCAATGCCTGGTCCGACGACACGATGGTTCCAAGCCGGGCTACGCTCGAGGCGGGGTCCCGCATCAGTTCCAGCAACTCTGTCACGAGTCCCGCGCGGCTCCGTACCGGGCCCGGACTGGTCGCGGGACGCACTTCCGAGAGCACCGATGTCATCCGGCGAGTCATGACCACTCTCCAAACTCAGTGAGCATGGCGGCAAACCTCTGGAGCGCATGGCTGTGCATAATCACGACGTGCTCGCGCGTCGTTCCCAGCACGCCGGCGATTCCCTCCAGTGACAGCCCTTCGAAATAGTGCAGGGCGAGCAGGAATCGCTCCGGCTCTTCAAGCTCTTCAAAGCTGTTAATCATGTTTTCTTTCAGCACGCTGACCTTCAGGTTCAGCGCCGGCGCCCGCCGGAGGACCTGTTGCTCCAGCCAATGCATCCGCTCAGGCATGGAATGTCCGGCACACGTCGGCGACAAACCGAGCGCATCAAACGCGCGCGTGGAATACGGCATATCCGGCCGCTTTCCCATCGGACCGCCGAAGAGCCGGTGGCAAATGACATCGGCCACATGCACCACCGCCGCAAGCGCCGGATTTCGTTCTGCGCCGGTCGGACCATGATGATGACGCACCGCGTCCCGTATGTCCGCATCAAGGGTCTCCCAGCGATCCAACATCCATGAACCGGCTTCCTCGTGCATATCCGGAGAAATCGGGCATCCCGCACCGGAATGATCCCTCTCGGGAGTCCAGTCTCGCGGATTCTCACCGTCGGTTGATGGCAAGTCGTCACCCAGAAAGAGAAACCCGATGTCGTGTACAAGTCCGCCGATGAAGGCCTGGTCCGCCCGGGGAAAATCCAGTTCCACGGCCACTGCGCGGCTGACAAGTCCGCACATGAGCGAATGATCCCAGAGATCCCCGCAGTAGTGAAAGCTGTTGACGATGTGTCGTGTTGCGCGGCTGGCGATCGCCCATTTGACGGTGTTCCTGATCGTCTCCGAACCCAGGAGGCCGAGGGCAAGGTTGACATCCCGCACACGCCCGGGCAGCCCGAAAGCGTTGTTGGCGGATGCCGAGAGTGATCGCATAAGTATGGGGTTCCACCCGATCACTGCCGCGAGGCGTGAAATGGGGGTCCGCGGATCGTTCACCAGATCGATCACGTATTCGAGGACGCGTGCCTTGAAGGGAAACGCGGCTCCCTCCTCCAGCGCACGATGCTCAAATTCGTCGATGATAGGCGTACGCATGCTCTTATGCCTCCATGGCCACGAGTCTGTTCCGGAGCTGGCGCAACACTTCGGAGTGGATCTGAGAAATGCGTCCTTCGGAGATGTCAAGCACCTTTGCGATCTCCGTGAATTTGAGTCCTTCATAGTAGTACAGGGCAATCACGGTGCGTTCCCGTTCCGGCAGGCGCTCCACGGCCTCCAGCAGAATTGCCCGGGTTTCCTGATTGCTGAGTCTATCGAACGGGCTGGGGCCGTCTGACGGCGCTGAGTCCAGTTGCTCCGCGCTGTCGCTGTCGACGGCAACCTCCGTCTCGCGGGGAGAAGAGGTGATTCCTCCGCCGATGAGCTTGTGATACTCCTCCAGGGAGATCTCCAGCTTCCCCGCGATTTCCACATCCAGCGGTTCCCGCCCGTTTTCCTGCATCACCTGATGGGCGGCCTTTCCCACCCTGCGCGATGTTTCGCGCACCGATCGCGGCACCCAATCCAGCTTTCTCATTTCATCCAGGATCGCTCCGCGGATCCGCGGCACCGCGTACGTTTCAAATTTCACATTCTGGGCCGGCGAAAACCGGTCGACCGCCGTCAGGAGTCCCAGGATCCCGAAATGCACGACGTCGTCAAATTCCAGCCCCTGCGCCTTCCCGTGCTGGTGCAGGCCGAACTTGCTCACGACATAGCGCACCAGGTCGAGGTATTGTACGACAAGTTTTCGCTTCAGCTCCGGTGCCCGGCTCCGAAGGAACTCATCCCACAGGTTTTGTGTCGATTCGTGCATGGTTCAGCGATCACTCGTTGTCATCGTGCCGTCGCCGGTGCTTGCGGTGCCGGTGCTGCCGGCGGTTCCGGCGGCATCTCTTCTTCTTCACGCGGCTGCCTCGCGGCCGGCACCTGTTCTGCTTTTCTCTTCATGCTCGTCGCCATCATCAGGATGACCACCTGGCAAGTGACCACCGCGATGAAAACGATGAAGCCGCGCGCAATGATATCGAACAGGGGAAGCCCCTGCGTGCCGAACAACACGGCAGAAACGAAAAACGCCAGAAAGCCGATCTGGAAGACGATCTTGGTCATAGCGCCACCATACGCTTGAGTGAACCCTGAACGTGATCGTTGAGGAGCGCGTGGGCAAGGGATTGCAGCGACAATGCCGCCGCCGAGCGCGGATACGAGAGCACCAGCGGTTGCTGCCGCCGGATCGCCTCGCTGACGCGGGGATCGGCGGGCACAATCGCGGCGCATTGCACGTCCCTCCCGAGAAAATGCCGAATCGCCGCCCGAAGCTTCGTGACCGTCTCTTCACCTTCCCGCATCGATCGCACACTGTTAATGACAAGGTCAACCATCTGTCCCGGGGCGCTGAGCCCCAGGACTTTAATCATGGCGTATGCATCCATCACTGCCGTCGGTTCGGGAGTCGTGACGACCAGGACGCTGTCGGCCTCCTCGCCATACCGGATGATTTCCGGCGTGAGACCCGCCGCGGTATCGATAATCAGCACATCGCTCCGCTGTTCCCGGTTCAGAAGTTCCTCAAGAAGAGTTGCCTGCTGCTCACCCTGCAGCAGCGGGTAGTGCGGCTCTCCCGAGCTTCCGGGCAAGAGATGCAATCCAGGCGCAAGCGCGACCAGCACGCTTTCCAGATCCCTCTCCCCCCGCAGGACATCGCCCAAGCGGAACCGCGGCACCACACCCGCCATCACGTCAAGACCTGCAAGGTTGCCGTCGGCGTCGAAGAGAAGGACTTTCTTGCCCATCATCGAAAGCGTCAGGCCGACATTCAGCGCAACCGTGCTCTTGCCCACGCCTCCCTTGCCGCTCGTTACAGTCAGGACATATGGCCTGGCCGTCCGTGTCCCTTCGCCATACGCACGGGCGATGGAGCGCATCCGTGTTGCCTGATCATGCATGTGCCATTTCTCCTGAATACACCATGGCTGCGAGTTGCGATGCTTCAACCCGGCGAATATCGTCGGGCACCGCCTGTCCCGTCGTCACGTACGAGAGGGGAAGATGGTGCCGGTGAATGATGCTCAACATGGGCCCGTACGTTGCCGCCTCGTCCAGCTTCGAGAAGATCAACCGGTTCGGCTTCACAACTTTGAATTGGTCAATGATTTCTTCGCACGTCTTCACGTTCGTCGATGCGTTCAGTACCAGGTGCGTCTCGTCCGGATCAGCTGCAAACACGAATTTCGCAAGATCGTAGAGCTCCTTCTTGGACCGCTGGCTGCGGCCGACGGTATCGACAAAGACCACGTCCTTGGTCCTGAATTTCTTCAACGCCGCACCCATTTCCACGGGCTTGTACACGACATCCATGGGGATGTCGGCAATGCCTGCAAAGGTGCGCAGTTGCTCGATAGCCCCGATGCGGTAGGTATCGGCGGATATGAGTCCCACCTCCAGGCCGCTCAGGAGCTTGTTAATGGCTGCGAGCTTTGCGATCGTGGTCGTCTTGCCGACGCCTGTCGGACCGACCAGCGCAATAACGCGGGTCTTTTTCCGTCTCGATTTTTCCGTATCGGCCGTCGGGATGATTCCGGCAATGGCTGCCAGCAATTGCTTTTCCAGGTACGTCTTGTTGGTCATCTGGTCCTGGCTCAAACGGGCGTACACTGACTGGATGATATCAGCAGCCAGGCGCTCGTCGACATCGTGTTGTACAAGACGTCCGTATGCCTTCTGTAGCGTGTCCGGGAGGGCAGGCATCCGCGAATACTTCAGGTGCTCAACGATCGCCTTCAGCGTCCCTTTGACATCCTCCATGTCGGTCCGGAGTTCCACGATTTCCGCGGGCTCAGGGCGCCGTCTCCCCGTCGGCCCGGGCCGAGCGTCATCGGATTGCCGTTCTCCAAAATGCTCCGCGATGCGCCGGAGGCCAGCGAGAGCGCTTTCTTCGTCGATGCTCGCACGCGACTGCTCCAGATGCCGGTCGAATCCTCCCCCGCCCGACCGGCGCCGGTAGGTGTTCTGCGCCGCCGGAGGCGTATCGTCGATCGCGCCGGTCACCTCGTAGGCATCCCGGCCCAGGAAGTTGAACGGGCCTCCCCGGGTGGTTTTCCTGCTGCTGATGACGATCGCCTCAGGGCCGAGCTCGGCCTTCATCTGGTCGGTCGCTTCCTTCAGGGAATGGGCGACGAATTTCTTAATCCTCATAGTCAGCCTCGAGCTTTCCTAAAAACTCTACTTCCGTATCCGGCGGCAGCTCCGTGAACGACAAGACCGAAACGCCGGGGAACGATGTGTGGATCAAGCGGTAGAAGTACGGCCGTACCGTGGCCGCGCACAAAATGACCGGCGCATATCCGTGGTGGCGCACGTTTTCAATGTTCTGCGTCAGACTTTGATGAATCGACTGGATCGTCTGCGGGGAGAGACCGAGACTTGGGCTCGTCTCGCGCTGGTTCTGAAGTGCCGTCGTGATGGCCTGCTCCAGGCGAGGATCCATCGCGATCGCATGAATCATCCCCTTCGCATCGCCGTACAGGCGCGCGATGGTCTCGGACAACGAATGCCGCACGTATTCCGTCAACACATCTACATTCTTCGTCACCCGCCCATAATCGGCAAGCGCCTCCAGAATGGTGACCAGGTCCCGCACGGGAATTCCTTCCCTCAGGAGGTTCTGCAGCACTTTCTGCACGGATCCGGTGGGAAGCAGTTCGGGCGTGAGCTCCTCAACGACGGCCGGATAATCCTTCTTCAGGTTCTCGATCAGCTTCTTGGTATCCTGGCGTCCCAGGATGCGGTCGGCGTTTCTTCTGAGGACTTCCTGAAGGTGCGTGGACAATACCGCCGACGGTTCGACCACGGTGTATCCGCACAGCTCTGCATGCTCGCGATCGGCGCCGGAGATCCACACTGCAGGAAGACCAAACGCGGGCTCGCGCACATCCAGGCCGGTCAGCGCGCCATCGGCTGTGCCGGGGTTCATGGCCAGAAACCGGTCCATGATAAGCGACCCGGTAGCCGCCACGTTCCCCCGGATTTTCACCACGTACTCGTTGGGATCCAGCTGGAGATTGTCACGCACGCGGACCGGCGGGATGACGATGCCCAGATCGATCGCCAGCTGGCGGCGCATGTTCGTGATCCGCGCGAACAGGTCGCCGTCCCGCGACTCGTCCACAAGCGAAATCAAGCCGTAGCCGATCTCCAGCTCCACGGGATCGACTTGCAGGTAGTCCTCCACGCGATCTTCCTTCGGCGCCGCAGCAGCAACAGGAGCGGCCTCAGCGGCGGATGCCGTCCGGCCATCACGCATCCTGACATACCCGATTCCCCCCGTCGCCAGAGCAAGCAGCAGGAAAGGAATCGTGGGCAACCCCGGAACGATGGCAAACAGGGCCAACGCTCCGGAGGCGATGAGCATGGTCTTGGGCCTGCCGAACACCTGGCTCCGGATTTCCATGTCAAAGGCGTTCCCCGCAGCACTCCGGGTCACGATCATGCCCGAAGATACCGCCACGATGAGGGCGGGGATCTGCGTTACAAGGCCGTCGCCGACCGTGAGCAGCGTGTAGGTCTGCAGCGCATCGGTAAAGGACATGCCCCTCTGGGCAACCCCGATCACAAAGCCGCCGATGA
>JADLEA010000200.1 GCA_020846365.1 Bacteroidota bacterium | reverse complement strand
TGCTCGGCGATATAGGCCTGGTTGGTGTTGATGATCTGCCCGATGAGCAATTCATCGCCGATGGTGAGAATCTCGCACGTCATAATTCGTTCCTGAAGGTATCGAATCGTTGAAGCGCACGCGCGTTGAAGTCGAGGACCTTCGTCATCGTGCGGTGTCCCGGATTGACCCGGCGGCAGGGAATGCCATGAGGAGGCAGCGCCCAGACGGCGTCCAGCGCATGGCTACGCAGTCGCCCATTGCCAGCAGAGCCACCCCCCCCAGGTGATCGCGTTTGCGTAGATTCCCGCAGCCAGATCGTCCAGCATGATGCCCCAACCGCCGGGGAGGCGCTCCAGGTATCTTGCCGGTTGAGGCTTGAGGATATCCATGACGCGGAATGCAACGAAACCGATGACCATAACCGGAAGGGTCTTGGGGAGGAACAGCAGCGTCACCCACATCCCGACAATCTCGTCGATGACGACGATGGAAGGATCGGCGGTGGCGTGCCCGTGCGGTTGAAACGCTGTCTTTGCGATTTCTGCAGTGCGTGTGAGTTGATTGCCGACAGCAGCTGCGACCCGTGCGGAAGAGATCACCCCCGCGAAGAATCCGGCGACGATGAGCCCGCTGAGGAGAGGGACGGACTCGACTCCGGGGATCAGGTAGATGAGCAGACCGACAAGCGTGCCAACGGTGCCGGACGCCCATGGCACGTAGCCGGAGAAGAACCCCGTCGCCACGAACCGGTGGAAGAAGGGGATCGGGCGATGTTGAATGCTATCCTGGCCTTCGGGCCCGGAATCGTTCATAGAGTTCAAGGAGAAACTTCCGGTTGTCAAAAAGATATGCGACGCCGGTACCGACCGTCGAGATCGTCACGAGGAGCATCATGCCGTAGAGCACCTGCGGATGCATGAGGCTTTCAATCATCGGTCCGAATTCCTCGTACACTCCCGGGACGCTCCGGGCCACATACAGGATCAGGATGTAGTAGATAACGACGAACTCCCCGAAGGTTTTGGCCTGCGCGCCCTTTGATGTGACGATCGGTTGGTCATGGTACTCAGCGTAGGTTCGCAAACCCGTGATGAGGAAGTCCCGACCGATAACGATCCATACCATCCAGGCCGGAACCAGATCGAGGCTGACATAGGCCAGGAGCGCCGCGGAGGAGAGAATCTTGTCTGCGAGCGGATCCAGAAACTTCCCCCAACGGGTTGAATACCCCATTTTCCGTGCAATCCATCCGTCATACCAGTCGGTCAACGCGGCTATGACGAACACCACGAGGGAAAGCTGGCGGAGAACGGAGTTGTCTGAAAGGAGGAACCAGGCGAATACCGGAGTCAGGGCGATCCGGAGCAGCGTCAGCTGGTTTGGAAGGTTGAGATCGAGTTGGAGTCTCGCCATCGCGCTTCAGGGATAAATAAAAAAGCCATCAATGGGGCATGATGGCTTGAGAACGGGATTGTGTATGAACCCGTCAGGCGGCCTTCTGCACCTTGTTCGATTTCAGGCAGTTCGTGCAGACGGTCATCTTTTTCGTCCTGCCATTCACATTCGCTCGCACTTCCTGAAGGTTCGGCATCCAGCGCCGGCGCGTAAGGTTATGTGCGTGGCTGATATTGTTGCCGCTCATCGGCTTCTTGCCGCAGATGTCGCAAACTCGTGCCATTTTCGTACCCTTGATTTATAGCATATAAATATAGCGTTTCCATGCAAAAGAAGCAAGAAGAAAAGTCCGCCCATCGGCATCCTTCACGAGTATTCTACCTCAATCCTCTACTGCGGGCGGCAGAGGGCACCTCGGCGAAGTCGGTATACACAACAGGAACGCGAAATACGGGCAGTTTCATTGGCTGGGCCCGCTGGAATATCTGGAATGTGGCCCGCATTTCCATCCAGGCGGTGTCCGACTCACGATACGGCTCTCCCTGAGGCGTAGTTCGATCGTGATATTGCACGAGCGTCCAGAATGCATCGTCCTGATCCGAAAAATGATCCCATGAACGGAGAAGTTCGAGGGTGTCCTTGGGGTGGATGGTCACGGTCTGGCCCACCACCATGGACGGTTTTACGAGGTCGCCGGAGGTAAAACGGACGGTCTGGATATACTGTTTGAACTTCACTGTGACAGTACCATGGATCCTCGCCGGACCGGAAAGAACCTCGTCGTGCGTGCTCACTGCGGTGAGGTGTATGCTCCCGACACTGGCAAAGAGCTTCGGCTGGATCTCCACGTTTCCCCTGGATACGTCGATTCCCGGCACAAGTGGTGCAGTCGGGAGAACTCTGGGTGGGAGCGGTTCTTCGCAACCGGTCAATGTACTCAGGGCCAGGATTGCCGTGAACAAGAGAGAGCGGCAGAAAGCACGGGAAGTCATATGACAGGATGCTGTCGCCATCTGGCGGAGTTCGGGAAAAGTGCAATGGAGGGTTTCGTGTCGCCCTGAGAAACATAGTGAATCGTCGCGAGATGCGCAAGGTGCTTGACAATCGCACGTCAAAGCACTATCATAGCGCGTTACTGTAGCGATACGGAATCGTATCTGCTCGCTCCTGCGGGCTAAACCTGTTGAGGGGTCGCAGGATGCAGCTTGCTTCAATACCTCCCTCACGCCACGAGTTCCGGGGGTCCGACCGCCGGCCCGGTCGTCGATCTGCATCGGCCCGGCTGGCATCTGAACCGAAAACTGGCGATTCGTTTTTTGCGGCACACACATGTCACGGGGGTTACCATGGCTGGACATTCCCACGCGTCTCGTACGAACCTGTCAACCATTCTGGTATTGTTTGCACTGCTTCTCAGCTGCACCACCGACGCCTCAAGCCAGCGCCCTGATAGCGCCGCCTTCGCACAAGGAATGAACCTGATGATCCTGGGAGATTACGCCGGTGCATTGAAGATCTTTCATACATTGCAGGCGGGTCAGAAAGATAATCCTCTACTGGATTACTCTTTGGGCGTTTGCCAGTTCAATCTGGGTGAGTATCCGGCGTCGATCAAGGCCCTCGGCGTCGCTTCCAGAACTGATTCGCTCTCCCTCCGTGCCCGCTATTTTCGAGGGAAAGCCTACCAGGCACTCGGGCAGAACATGGAAGCCATTGCGGATTTCCAGTACATCCTCGACGCCGATTCCGGCTCCCGCCCGGCCCGGATGGAGCTGATCCGGACATTCTGTCAGTCGGGCCGCCTGGACATGGCTGCTCGGACGCTGAGCAAGGAACCCGATATCAACGAATGTCTCCTGATGGGGCGGTCGCTTCTGAACAGAAACAGATCTCATGACGCGCTCGAGTATGCCCGCATTGCCTATGCCCTGGATTCCACGCTGTGGACCTCCCGCATCCTTCTTGCCGATGTCCTTTTTTCCCTCAAGCAAGATTCCGGCGCATATTTCCGCTATGCGTCCCTCATGATGGAGAACAAGGGCTCCTCAGTGGTGGCCCGCAAGATGGCTTTGTGCTTCGAGCAGGATCCAATGCGGCACATCCCCAGCGCGATCATGTTCATGCAGAAGTACTTCCAGCTTGCCGGAGATACGACGGTGGGCGATGCCGGCAGGATGGGCAACTGGTACTATGAATTGAAACAATACGATTCCGCAGAAGTGTACTTCCGGAAGGTCGTTGAATTGGACCCCACTGTCGTCCAGGGGCACTTCAATCGTGGCTTGGCTTTGGTTCAACTCGATAGACTGAATGAGGCGGTGCAGGAGTTCAAGCACAGTGAAATGCTCGACCGGGAAAACATCCAGTTCAGCGCGTCGATTCCCAGAAGCCTCGGCTCCACCTATGCAATGAAGAAACAGTTCCGGTCCGCGATCACCAGCTTCAGACGGTCGCTCGACATTGACCCCGGGGATCTCGAAGCCACTCTGGGACTGGCGAGGGCCTACGATGGGGCAGGCCGGAGGCAGGATGCGCTGAAATGGTACAAGAAGTTCCTGAACGCCGCAAAGAAGCAATTGCCTGACGGCGGCGTAATCAAGGAAACCCGGGAACGCATGAAAGAACTCAGCGCTTACTATACCCCGGACAAGTAGGCGCAAGCAGAGGCCTGCGTTCCGCTTCAGGCTTCGCATGCACACGTCTCGCCCAGTGGGAAGCGACAGCCGCTTCACCCCGCTGTGATTCACCCCCACGGCGGTGTGGTTTGGCGTCACCCGACTCCGAGTCATGCCCGCGTCAACACCCCCGCTTCAAACATTCTCCTTATGTGCCGCATTCCAGGCATCGGAATCCGCGACGGATCCCGGTATATACAAGTGTGTCCTCTCGGCAAAACAGATCCCGGCTCCCCCCGGCGCCCGGTATCGAAACGCTCTTGACGGTCTTTGAATAGCCGCGCAGGCTGATCTCTATGCGTATGCTGACGAACCGCTGGCTCATTGCGGTGCAGATTGTGGTGGGCATTGCACTCCTGGTCCTGGTCATAACGCCCGTACTCAGGTCGAGGGAGGACGCACCTCAGGAGGAGAGGGCGCGTCCTGGAACTCATCCCGACATTGCTTTTCCGGTGACGTGTGCTGTTGCCCGGCGGGCCGACCTCGTGAAGCGCCTCTCGACCGGCGGGACTCTGCGCGCTTCTCAAGAAGTGGAAATCCAATCCCGTGTGGCTGGACAACTGACAGAAGTACGTGCCTGGAATGGCAGGTTCGTCCGGAGCGGGGAGTGTCTCGCCGTGATTGATGACCGGGAATACCTGGTTGCACTTGAGCGCGCTCGGGCAACGCTTCTTAATGCCCAGATAGACTTCACATCACTGAGCGCAACCCCTTTTCTCTCTCCTTCGGACTCCATGGAAACGCGTCGGAGCATCTCGGCGGAATTGCACTCTCTCGATTCCCTCCGGCAGATCCTTCGGTCAGGACTTATCGATCACGAGACCTATGAACGTCTCAGCCGTGAGAAGGAGGCGTCTCTTGCATACCTCACTGCCAATCGCGGCGACGTCATCGCCGGGCGCAGCGGACTTGCCCAGGCACGGGAGGCATTCGAAGCCGCCAAACTCAACCTCGAGGCGACCACCATCAAGGCACCTTTCCCGGGCCATATCGCAGACTGTGTCCTCTCACCGGGCGCATATGTGAGCGCCGGTCAACTTCTCTTGAAAGTGGTGAATGTATCGACCCTTTTCGTGGATGTGGATGTACTCGAGAGCGAAATCAGCAGCATCGCCGTTGGCCAGAAGGCTGGGATTCGTGTCATGGGGCTTGAGGGGGAGGAGTGTGAAGGAGTGGTAGCCTATGTCAATCCTCTTGTGAATGCAAAGACAAGAACCATGACAGCGACGATTGCGCTCCATGCAGGCAATCGGAACGGCCACGCTCCTTCCGTGTTCCTGCGCCCGGGCATGTACGCGACTGTACTCATCGAGACCCGTGTTCTCCCGAACCGGCATGTCGTCCCCCGATCGGCCCGGTTGGTGCGCGACCAGCGCCCGCTCGTCTTCATCGTCAACGGTCAGGTGGCAAAGTGGCACTATGTGGAGACGGGTGAGAGCGACGAAGCGTCCATTGAGATTCTGAGCGGTATTGAAGCCGGCGACACTGTCATCGTGGACGGTCAGCACACGCTCGCGCACGACGCGCGCATCACCGTCATCAAGACGAAGCCCTAAATCCGCGAGGGAGGATGCGACTTTCGTCCCTGTCCGTGCGCCGTCCCGTTTCGATCCTGATGT
>JADLEA010000199.1 GCA_020846365.1 Bacteroidota bacterium | reverse complement strand
GGCAACAGAAGCCCAGCGGGAGTTTCGGACCTATTCTCAGGAACAGGTGGATCGCATCTGCAGGGCGATGGCGGAAACCGGAGCGTCTCAGGCAGCACGGCTTGGACGAATGGCGTGCGAAGAAACGGGATTCGGAAAGCCGGAAGACAAGGAACAGAAGAACCTCTTCGCGACCCGGCGTGTCTGGGAATCCATTGCGCAGCTCAAGACCGTGGGTGTGATTCATGAGGATCACGAGCGGCAGATTGTGAGCATCGGCGAACCCATGGGCATCGTTGCGGCCCTGATCCCATCGACCAATCCGACTTCCACGGTGATGTTCAAGGCCTTGATTTCCGTGAAGGCGCGTAACGGCATCGTCGCAAGCCCACATCCCAAAGCCGCGCGTTGCACGGCGGAAGCAATGCACGTGATCCGGGATGCAGCGGAACAGGCGGGAGCACCCCGATCGCTGATGGCGTGTCTTTCGATCCCCACCGCCGAGGGCACCCAGGAGCTGATGCGTCACAAGTTGACTTCGGTGATCCTCGCAACGGGTAGCCATGCGATGGTGCGGGCCGCGTATAGCGCCGGTAAACCCGCCTATGGCGTTGGCTCCGGCAATGTCCCGTCGTTCATCGAACGGACAGCCGACGTTCCCAAGGCGGTGGCGGATATCATTTCGGGGAAGCAATTTGACTACGGGACTCTCTGCTCCACGGAGTCCGCGCTGGTCTGCGACGCGCCGGTAAAGGAACGCGTCGTGCAGTGCTGTCTGGACCTGGGGGCATACTTTGTGGCGGGCGAGGAGCTCCAGCGCCTCTCCAGACTGCTCTTCGATGAACGCGGGGCACTCAACCCCGCCATGGTCGGCAAGTCTCCCCTGTTCATCGCGCGTGCAGCAGGGATCGCGGCGCCCGAACACGTGTCTGTCCTTGTCGCGGAGCTGGAGGGCGTGGGGAAGGCCTATCCGCTCTCGCGGGAAAAACTCTCTCCCGTCCTTTCGTTCTACACGGCGGACGGGTGGCGTGCGGCATGTCACCGTTGCATCGAGCTCCTCGAATTCGGCGGCATCGGGCACACGCTGGTGATCCACTCGCATGACCGCGACATCATCATGAAGTTTGCGTTGGAGAAACCGGCGTTTCGCATTCTGGTGAATACCCAGTCGGCGTTGGGCGCGGTGGGATATACCAACGGCCTTGATCCCTCCTTCACCCTCGGTGCGGGCACGTGGGGGGGGTCGATCGTGTCCGATAATGTGACTGCCCGGCACCTCCTGAACGTCAAACGGTTGGCGTTTGAGACGCGGCCGCTCCATCCCCCCGGCGCTCCGGCCGCACCCGGCACTACCTGGATTGAACATGTCGAGCAACAACTCGGCGTGAAGGAATCGCGGCCGCCCCGCGCAACAGGCCCGTTCGGCAATGCGCTTTCGGCGGAAGAGGTTGACGAGATCACGCGGACCTTCCTGCGTGATCTGCCATAAGGTTGATCCACCACTCACAACAACAGGAGACCTGCATATGCGACCTCGAACCACGTTGATGCTGTTGGTCGTGCTGGCGCTGGTGTTCACGCTGTCGACGACAGCGCAGTTGCGTGACCAGGGGATAAGTATGGGAATCGGTGCCGGCGCCGTACTCGGCATTACCGACGTGACGAGCAACGATGCCCAGTTCTTCATCCGCGGATTCCTCCGCCACCCCATCGCCAAAGCTCTCCACGGCGAACTGGGTGTGGGCGTGGGACACCTGGGAGTTAAAGACTACAAGACCCAGGTCATTCCGATCGAGTACCGGTTCATCGTGAGCCCGTTCAAACTTGAAAAAGTGAATCCCTTCCTGTATGTCGGAGGGGGCGCACTACACTACAAAGTCAAAGAGAAGCCGGAGAAACCGACCGCAACAAAATTCGACGGCTGGTCGGCCATTGTGCCCGGAGGCGTCGGCGTTCAAGCGATGATCACGGACGGCATCCTTTTTGAAGTCAGCGGTGGGTACACGTACGCTTTCCACCAGAGCCTGAATGGCGTGGTTGAGACAAAAAAAGATGCCTACGCGACAGCGGTAGCCGGCCTCACCATCGTGACCGAAAGCCCCAACGCAGATCCTGACGGTGACGGGCTGACCAACGCCGAAGAAAAGCAGCTCGGCACGAACAAAAAAGTTGCCGACACTGACGGCGACGGCCTGAAAGACGGCGAAGAAGTGAAGACCTACAAGACGGACGCGCTCAAGATCGACACGGACGGGGATGGCCTCAAGGACAGCGATGAAGTGCGTCTCGAGAAGACCGACCCGACGAAAATGGATACCGATGGAGACGGCCTGGGCGACGGGGATGAAATCACGACGCACAAGACAGATCCTCTGAAGGCCGACACCGACAATGACGGCTTGAATGACGGCGACGAGATCCAGAAGCACAAAACCGATCCCTCGAAGCCGGATACCGACGGTGACGGTCTCAAGGACGGCGACGAAGTCAACCTCCACAAGACCAACCCGTTGAAGGCAGACACCGACGACGGCACGGTGAACGACGGCGCCGAGGTTGCGCGCGGCTCCAATCCGCTGGACATTGCCGATGACGTTCCGAAGAAGGTGGAGCTGAAGGTCGAGGTCGGCAAGGCGATCATTCTCGAGGGCATCGTGTTTGCCACCGGTAAGGCAGATATCTCCGCTGAGGCCGCGGCGTTGCTCGAAACCGCCTACAACACCCTGGAGCAGAACCCCGAGATCGCCGTGGAAATTCGCGGCTATACGGACAACGTCGGCCGCAAGGCGTCCAATGTGCGGCTGTCACAGCGCAGGGCTGACGCGGTGAGAAACCACCTGATCTCCAAGGGCATCTCCCCCGACCGTATTACGGCCAAGGGATTGGGCCCCGACAATCCGGTTGCGCCGAATGACACACCGGAAGGGCGGCAGCAGAACCGGCGCATTGAGTTCTTCCGCTTGAAGTAGCGCCGGGCGTTGCAGCTCATCCGGCGACGCGGAATGCTGACCTGATACTCCAGAGGCGCAAAGTGAAGAAGAAACGTGCACCTATTCTCCTTTGCGCCTCGCATTGTCTGCGACGGGCACCTCGGAGTTCATAGTGGCGCCCTCGTCTATCATGTCCACCCTGGAGAACAACCCATGTCCATGATGCAAGAATTCAAAGCATTCGCCATGCGCGGCAATGTCGTCGACATGGCCGTCGGTATCATCATCGGAGGCGCATTCGGCAAAATCGTCTCCTCCCTTGTTAACGACGTCATCATGCCGCCGATCGGTCTGCTTGTCGGCGGAGTGGACTTCAGCGCCCTCGGCATCACGCTCCGTGAAGCCACGGAAGCGGCGCCGGCGGTGGTGGTGAAGTACGGGATGTTTATCAATGTCGTCATTGACTTTCTTATCGTTGCGTTCGCCATCTTCCTGCTGGTCCGGGGCATGAACGCCCTCAGGAAGAAACAGGAAGCGGCTCCCGCAGCACCGGCACCGCCTCCGAAACAAGAGGTGCTGCTTGAGGAAATCCGGGATCTTCTCAAGGCCGGAAAGCGTTAGAATACTCCCCCCCTGCGGTAACGGGGGTAGCGTGGATATCACTTCGTGAGGATGCGCACATGGTTGCTCGAATGCAGAAACTGCTCGTTGTGCTGATGTTCATGATCGCCGGGGCCTCGCAGGCAACGGCACAACAGGATACCGCCGCGGCGCCGAAGTACGGGTGGATTCACTCCCTTGTAGGGAGCCTGACCTTCACCCAGGTGGCCTTCACGGACTGGGCGCAAGGTGGCGAGAATGCGCTCGCCTGGGCCCTGGGCGCTGACGGCAAGTCTACCAATGAGCAAGAACGGACCAGCTGGTCCAATACGTACAAGTTCGGCTTCGGACAGACGCGCCTGGGCGATCAGGGTATTCGCAAGACGGACGACCGCATCGACCTTGAAACCATGCTGACGTACAAGATCGGGGACAAGTTCAACCCGTACGCCGCAGCGACCCTGAAGACACAATTTGCGAAAGGGTACAAATATGATGCGGCGGGCGGATCGATACCCGTTTCGAAGTTCTTCGATCCCGCCTACCTCACCCAGAGCGCCGGCGTCGTGTACCAGCCCGCCGCGGAATTCAAGACACGCCTCGGTATGGCCCTGCGGGAAATCATCACATCCGAATTCCCTGGATACTACGCTGACAATCCCGAGACCATAGAGATCGAAAAGTCACGCGTGAACGGCGGACTGGAGTCGGTGACCGAGTTCGCATGGAAACTCGACGAAAACGTCGGGTTCTCCTCGAAACTCGAGCTCTTCAGCGCGTTCAACAAGATGGACGAGGTGATCATGCGGAGCGACAATGTCCTCTCCGCAAAAGTCAGCAAGTATATCACCGTGCTCCTCAACGTGCAACTCCTGAATGAGAAGAACATCAGTCCAAAAACGCAGGTCAAGGAAACGCTGGCAATAGGGCTGAGCTATTCGTTCCTCTGAGTCATCCTGAAGCAGCAGAACAGAAGGGGTGTCGTGCAGACACCCCTTTTTTTCACTGTCGATGATCAGAAACCGGCACTCTCGCGCGACGAACCACACGTAACCATGACAGCCAGGAACCCCCTTCCCCGCTCGTTCTATCTTCAACCCACCGTCACGGTCGCGCGGCAACTGCTCGGGAAAATCCTTGTCCGGCGGATCGGACGGCGTACTCTTGCCGGCCGGATCATCGAGGTTGAGGCATACCTCGGGGCCAAAGATCCTGCCAGCCACGCCTATCGGGGCCGCACACCGCGCAACGACGTGATGTTCTGGGAAGGCGGACACCTGTACGTCTACTTCACGTACGGCATGCACTTCTGCGCGAACGTCGTTTCGGGACCTCAAGGCATCGGCAACGCCGTGCTCTTGCGCGCTTTGGAACCGTTGGAGGGGGTTCGGATTATGGCGGAGAACCGGAAGCGCGATGCGTCGGCGATCAAGGAACTCTGCAGCGGACCCGCAAAACTCTGTCAGGCGTTCGGGATCGCCAGGGGCGAGAACGGCACAGACCTTTGCGGCAAGAGCATCTGGATAGAGTCCGACTCGCTTTCCAGACAATCCTTCAGGATTAAGGCGACGCCGCGCATCGGCATTTCGCAGGGAAAGGATGCGATGCTCAGATTTGTCGTGCGCGAGAAGACACGCGGCGGATCGGCATCTGCGACCAGGGGGACGGGCCGGAAATGACACAGGGCACATCAGGATGGTCTGATGTGCCCTGTGATGTTTTCCGCTGATCC
>JADLEA010000198.1 GCA_020846365.1 Bacteroidota bacterium | reverse complement strand
CGCCGAGATCCTCGCGCTCTCTGAACCATCTCTTGGTGAAAAGCTGCGCGAATTCCGCGCGCGCGGCGCGAAGTTCTGACATGAAACTGCTTCTGGTAGGCCATCTCTCGCTTGACGTCATCCACAACCCCGACGGGAGCGAACGCGAAGAAGCCGGCGGCCTTTTCCGGGCTCTCGCGACGCTCTCTGCAACAGGCGGGCGCGCGGACAAGTTTCTCGTCGTCGCAGGCGCAGGAAAAAAGGAAGCTCCGGCCATTCGGGAGCGCCTCGCCGCTCTCCCGGGAGTAGAAACCGACGGCATCTTTGCATCCGATACGCCCGTGCATCGAATCCACTATTACTTCCGCAACTCGGAAGACTTTGTGGAATGCACCAACGAGCTGGCATCGCCGATCCCGTTCACCAGGATCCGGCCGCACCTTAATGATGCGGACGGCATTCTGATCAACATGATCTCCGGCGCGGATATCACGCTGGACACGCTGGATGAAATCCGCATGGCGGTGCGGAACGACGGCATCCCGATCCACCTCGATATGCACAGTCTGACCCTCGGCGTCAATGACCGGAACGAGCGCTTCCGCCGGCCTCTGGTGGACTGGCGGCGATGGGCATTCATGATCGACACCGTGCAGATGAACGACGAAGAGCTGGGAGGCCTCACGGAGGAGCTCATGTCCGAACATCAAGCCGTAGGCCATATGCTCACTCTCGGAGTCAAGGGGGTTATCGTGACCCGCGGCCGGAAGGGGGCCTCCGTATACGTGAACGAACACAAGAAAGTGGTCCGGACGGATATTCCGGGCTCGGAAAACGGCAACGTCCTGTCGCCTATCGGGCGTGGAGATGTGTTCGGGGCGGCGTTCTTCCACCACTATATCAAGAATCACGATCTCATTGCCGCGGCCCGGCACGCCCACGCAGTGGCCGCAGCCCCGGGGACTGCCTAGCACCCCTCCAGCAGGTCGACCCTACACCCATGGACATCGAACGTATTCTCGTCGTCGGGAGCAACGGACTCCTTGGACAAAAGGTGGCCGACCAGCTCCTGCGCAGTGCGAACTACGCCGTTACGCTTGCATCGGTTGAAGAGACGCCGATCCACGTCAATCCCTCGGCGCCGTATCACCGGATGGACATCACCAACCGCCGGCAGGTGAAGGACACCGCGGCTATGGTGGATGCCCAGGTCATCATCAATTGTGCTGCCATGACCAATGTGGATGCGTGCGAGACCGAGCGCGAGATGGCATGGAAGATCAACGTCAATGGCGTCGAACACCTGGTCGAAGCGGCACGCAAGAACGGCGCCATGATTGTGCACGTGTCAACGGACTACGTCTTCGACGGCAAGGCCGGTCCGTACAGTGAAGATGACCGTCCTGAGCCGTTGAGCTATTACGGCAAATCCAAACTGGCCAGCGAGAACATCGTCCGGAGCTCGGGCGTGCGCCACTTCGTCGCCCGCACCATGGTCCTGTACGGTTATGCGGAAGGCGTCAAAGCCAATTTCGCGTTGTGGTTGATCAAGAGCCTTCAGGAAGGGCAGCCCGTGCGTGTCGTTGACGACCAGTTTGGCAATCCGACGCTGGTGGACGATCTCGCCTTTGGCCTCGTGCGTGCCATGGAGCTCGGGAAAACGGGCTTGTATCACCTTGCCGGGCGGGACATTCAGAATCGTTTTGAGTTTGCCAGGACCCTTGCGCACGTTTTTGGGCTCGACGCAAGCCTCATTCATCCGATCAAGACCGCGCAGCTCAAGCAGCCCGCGCCGCGCCCGCTCAAATCCGGGTTGCTCACGCTCAAGGCGGAAGTGGACCTCGGGTTCAAGCCGAACTCGAGCGAACAGGGACTGAACGTGCTCAAGACGCAATTGACCCGGGCAGCGCGATGAACAACGCACATTCTCTAAGCTGAAAGCATTCGCTCATGCTCGACATAAAGATACTTCGCGAACAACCCGACCTGGTGCGCGCCGGCATACGGCGGAAGCGGGAAGATCCTTCGCTGGTTGACAAGGCACTGGAACTCGATCTTCAGCGGCGCCAGCTCCTGCAAAAGGGGGAAACGTTGAAGAGTCGGAAGAACACCGTTTCCGCACAGGTCGCGGCCATGAAGGCGAAGAAGGAAGATGCCACGGCGGTGATAGCGGAAATGCGCGGCGTGGCTGACGAGATCAAAATGTTGGACGAGGAATTGCGTACTGCGGAAGAGGCGCTTCGCTCGGTGATGCTGCAGATGCCCAACCTCCCCGATCCGTCCGTTCCCGATGGAACGGGTCCGGAAGATAACAAGCCCATCGCCCACTGGGGGGAGCCGCCCGTCATCGACTTCCCGCCGAAGCCCCACTGGGACCTGGTCAAATCGCTGGGGCTCATTGATTTTGACCGCGGCACGAAGGTTACCGGAGCGGGCTTCCCTGTGTATGTGGGGAAGGGGGCGCGCCTGGAGCGTGCGTTGATTTCCTTCTTCCTGGACGAGGCAATGCACGCAGGGTATACAGAGCTGCTACCTCCCCTCATGGTGAACGCCGACAGTGCCACCGGGACGGGACAGTTGCCCGACAAAGAAGGGCAGATGTACGTCGTGCAGTCGGATGGATTCTTTCTTGTTCCGACGGCGGAGGTCCCGGTCACGAACTTCTATCGGGATGAAATCCTTCCCGAAGAACGGCTGCCGGTGCGGCTCTGCGCATACACGCCCTGTTTCCGCCGTGAAGCAGGGTCATACGGCAAAGACGTGCGCGGTTTGAACCGCGTTCACCAGTTTAACAAGGTGGAACTGGTGAATCTGGTGCATCCCACGGCTTCGGCTGAGGCCCTGGAATCCATGCGTGCATATGCGGAGAGCCTCCTTCGGAAACTTGGACTGCACTATCGTGTGTTACTAATGTGTGCTGCGGATCTGGGTTTCACCCAGACGAAAAAGTATGATCTGGAGGTGTGGTCTGTGGGGCAACAGAGGTGGCTGGAGGTTTCATCGATAAGCAATTTCGAGTCGTTTCAGGCCCGCCGCCTGAACATCCGGTACCGCCCGGCAGCCGGCGGCAAGCCGGAGATGGTCCACACGCTGAATGGCTCCGCCCTTGCACTTCCGCGTATTGTTGCGGCCCTGCTGGAGCACTATCAGACCCCGGAAGGGAAAGTTGTGATCCCGTCCGCACTGCATGCATTCACCGGTTTCGAGGTCATAGGCTGATCCGGTGAAACCTCTCCTTCGTCTCATTCCCTATCTCAAGCGGTACCGCAAGCTCCTGATCCTGGGGATCTTTGCCGTGGTGGGCAGCAATCTGTTCACCGTGGCGCAGCCGCTCTTTGTTGGGCGCGCCATCGACGTGCTCAAGACCGGTCTGGAGGCCAAGAGTCTGGATTCCACTGATCTTCTGATGTATGCGGGCCTCGTTGTCGGCTTCTCGCTCGTCGCCGGGGTGTTTTCGTTCCTGACGCGGCAGAGCATCATCGTCGCGTCCCGCCACATCGAGTATGATTTGCGCAACGACTTTCTCTCGCACATCCAGAAGCTCCCGCTCTCCTTCTTCCAGCACACGCCCACGGGCGATCTGATGGCGCACGCAACCAACGACATCAGCGCGGTGCGCAGCGTGTTGGGTCCCGGGATCATGTATCCCATGGACACGCTCATGACGTTCAGCATGGTGCTCGGGATGATGCTGACGCTGGACTGGCAGCTCACGCTGCTATCGCTTGTCCCGCTTCCGTTCGTGTCGTTTGTCGTCTACCGCCTCGGGAAGCTGGTGCACAAGAAGTTCGAGGAACGGCAGGAGAAGTACTCGGAGCTGACAACCCGCGCACAGGAGAATCTCTCGGGCATCCGCGTCGTAAAGTCGTATGTGAGGGAGGAGTACGAAACAGGGCTCTTCCACACGTTGAGCTGGGAATATCTGAAGAAGAATCTGGTGCTGGCGCGTATTCAATCCATCATGTGGCCGCTGATGTTCCTGCTGGTCGGCTTCTCCCTGGTGCTCATCCTCTATTTCGGCGGCCTCAAAGTGATCAACGGCCAGATGAGCATCGGCACCCTGACGGCCTTCTTCGGGTATCTGATGATGCTGATCTGGCCCATGATTGCCTTCGGTTGGGTGATCAATATGCTCCAGCAGGGTGCGGCATCGATGAACCGGCTGGGGAAGATCATGGAGACGGAGCCGGACATCAAGGACACCGCGGTCACGGACCACAACATCAAGACCATCAACGGCAAGATCGAGTTCCGGCATGTCTCCTTCCGGCACAAGAATGCCGCCGGGAACACGCTCGATGACATCTCCCTGACCGTTCCTGCGGGAACCACCCTTGCCGTTGTGGGCTACACGGGATCGGGGAAGAGCACGCTGGTGAATCTGATCCCCCGGCTTCTGGATGCGACCGGCGGGGAGCTCTTCATTGACGACCGTGACATACGGCGGATTCCGCTCTCCGTGCTCCGCTCTCAGATCGGATACGTTCCGCAGGAAACGTTCCTCTTTTCCGAGACCATCTCGGACAACATCCGGTATGGCGTGGATGAAAGCGATGCCCTGGTGGTGCGCGATGTTGCGGAAATCGCCCAGCTGGACAAAGATGTTGCGGAATTTCCAAAGCAGTACGACACGCTGCTCGGGGAGAGGGGCATAACGCTTTCCGGCGGCCAGAAGCAGCGCACAAGCATTGCCCGTGCCGTCATGCGCCAGCCCAAGATACTCATCCTGGATGACGCCCTCTCGGCGGTGGACACCTACACCGAGGAGGAGATCCTGAAGCGGCTCCGCGGCGTGATGAAAGGTCGCACCAGCATTCTGATCAGCCACCGGATCTCCACGGTCAAGGACGCCGACATGATCGTCGTTCTCCACGAGGGACGCATCGTAGAGCGCGGCGTGCACGATTCCCTTGTCGCGCAGGGCGGCATCTATGCGGAGCTGCACCGCAAGCAACTGCTGGAAGAAGAGATCGAGCACCTCTGATGCAAGAAGACGAAATCCTCGGCAAAGCCTACGACAGTTCCCTGATGCGGCGGCTGCTCACGTACCTGAAGCCGTACCGGTGGCACGTGGTTGCGGGCATCGTGCTCAGCATTCTGGTGTCCGCGATGGAAGCCATACGGCCGTACTTCACCAAGATCGCTGTTGACGAAAACATCGCCCAGGGGGATGCCGACGGCCTCCTGAGGACGACGCTCATCTTTTTCGCGATCATGGTGGTGCGCGGCGTGATCCAGTACCTGAACACCTACCTGACCCAGTGGATCGGCCAGCGGACGATCTTCGACTTGCGGATGCAGGTGTTCAAGCACCTGCAGCGGCTGGGCCTGCGGTTCTTCGACCGCAATCCCATCGGCCGCCTCATCACCCGGGTCACGAATGACATCGAAGTGCTGAACGAGATGTTCTCCTCCGGGATCGTGATGGTGTTCAGCGACGTCTTCACCATCATCGGGATCCTCTATTTCATGTTTTCGATGAACTGGCAGCTGGCGCTGATCTCGCTCAGCGTGCTGCCCCTCCTGTTCTATGGTACCTTTCTCTTCCGGAAGAAGGCACGGGAGGCCTACCGGGAGGTGCGTCTCTACATTGCCCGGATCAACACGTTCATGCAGGAGCACATCACCGGCATGCTGGTGGATCAGGTAT
>JADLEA010000197.1 GCA_020846365.1 Bacteroidota bacterium | reverse complement strand
TTGCCGGGTCTCCGGCGAGGAATGCCTTGTAGTCCTCCCTCTCCAGAACTGACTTCCGGACCGGCAGGTAACCTGAACTCATGGAGAACTGAGCCTGCACGTCCGCGCTCACCATCCACTTGACAAACGTCCAGGCCTCGTTGGGATGCTCAGTTTGTTTGAACAGGGCCATGTGTTCACCGGCAATGTACGTCGCCCGCCCTGCGGGCCCGGCCGGGAGCGGAGCAACAGCCCAGTCGATGTCTCTCATTTGCCGGAAACGGGGAAGGTCCCATGGGCCGTCCATAATCATGGCCAGGTTCTGAGACGCAAACCCCACATCGTGGGCCAGGCCGTACCGGCTGAAGTCCAGATCATCATAGATGTTTTTCCATAAGGTCAGGGCCTGCACGCCGGCATCGCTGTTAATCAACAGACGGGTCTGATCCTTGTTGACTTCCTCCCCGCCGGCCTGCCAGAGGAACGGGATCCACTGCAGGTTCATCCAGATATTGAGCGGACCGGAGGAAGGAAAGACGGGCACAAAGAACCCGTACTGCTCGATGGTCCCATCCATGCCTTCATCCACAGTGAGCTGTCTGGCGTATGAGCGCAACTCATCCCACGTCTGCGGCGGACGATAGGGATCCAGCCCGGCACGTTTGAAACTGTCCCTATTATAGAAGAGGGCAAGCGATGTCGCCTCCATCGGAAGGGCGTAGAGCGTGTCCCGCCATGTCGCTCCGTCCAGCAACGCGGGGAAGAAATCAGTCATGTCTTCCACAGACAACCCATCCGGCCTTTGCAAAAACTGATCCATCCGGTAAATGGCATCGGCCTCCACCAGTTTGTCCAGAAAATCCGCATGAATCCAACAGACATCCGGAGCGGTGCGGCTCTGAACCGCGGTGATCAGCTTCTGTATCAAGCCGTCTCCCGTAGGGAGATACTGGGCCTTGAGGCGGATGGTGGGGTGCTCTGCTTCGAACTTCCGGACCAGTTCGTTGAATGCCGGTACCGTGCTGGAGACAAAGCTGTGCCAGAAAACGACTGTCGTGCGACCATCGTCCTTCTGCCCCGATCCACATCCGGACAGGAGAAGTGCGGCAACCAGGATCGCTGTTGCACGGGCGTTCATCGACACACCGAGATGAAGTGTTCAAAGAAGCGCACGGGATCAACATCGATACCGATTTCATGACTTCCTCCGGGTGCATCGGGGGCCCATCGTGTCCTTCCCAGGGTTTCTCCCTCCGAGAGATCTACATTGACCTCTCCCCGCGCAAACCGGCAGATCGACGGGTCAAAGATGGAGACAGCAGCTAATGGGTCATGGAACGTCGTTCCATTCCAGTCACGAAACCAGACCTCGGCAAAATCCAGCACCGGCTGGAACAGGCGCGCACCGTGAAACGCCTGCCGGAAGGTAGCCGCATCCATGGAAACACGGGTGGTAACATCCAACCCGAGGGAACGGTGACTCGACACAGCGGATCCGTACACGATCGCCGTTGCATGAGGATCTCCCGAAGCATTCCATTCTGTCGGACCTGCGTTGCCTCCCACGCTGCCGGTGAACCTCCCGCACATGAGCACCAGGCCACGCAGAAGGCGGGGAATTTCGGGGTCAACCCTGAACAGGAGTCCGATATTCGTGAGCGGAGCGACGCAAAGCAGCACCACTTCGCCCGGGTGCTTCCGGATTGTGGCCCGGAGGAATTCCACGGCTTCGCCTTGCGGGAATCGCTCTTGATGCTCCCATCGCGGAAGGCATTCCGCCTGCTGCGCGGTCGTTTGTCGCTGGGCGACCAGGATCGGATCATCGGCTCCCGGGTAGATCGGCACACCCCGGCCGGCCCATCGGCAGATCGCGCTCGCGAGCTTGGCACGCTCAATTGCCTGTCCGGTTACCGTCGTAATGCCGAGCAAATCACATCTCGGCTGCTGGAGTAAATACGCAAGGCAGACGGCATCATCGATGTCGGTGCCGATATCCGTGTCCAGCAGCACTTTGACCCTTTGTTCTTCACTCATCGTTCTTTCCATCCGATTTCTGAGGGGAGACCTTCTGCAGAGCGATCCGGAGGCGATACAGTCCACGGCCCGCGGTGATATACAACCGGCCTGCGTACGGCGGGCGGTCGAAGACGACGTTGCTGGGGATTTCCGGCAGGGCAATGAAGCCGATCTCTGAACCCTGCGGATCATACACTCCGACTCCCGGCCGGGTCTCATCACGCACCGCAACATAGAGGTTGCCTTCCGGGTCCACCGTCATGCCGTCGGGCCCGTCGCGGCTCCCAAAGTCGAGCAGGACCTTTCGCGACGCGATTGTGCCGGAACGCGTCAACGCGTATGCGTACACGGCCATGTGTTTCGGACGCAACGGGGGGTTCTCCGTCTCGCCCTCGTCAAAGCCACCGACGTACAGTGTTCCTCCGTCGGGGGAGAGCGCCACGCCATTCGGCATCGGTACATCCTCGATCAACCGCGCGACAACGGCTGTTGTGTCGATGCGATAGACTCCCATCACCGGTTGCCGGATCGTGCGGCTGTCTCCGTAGCGTGGATCCGTGAAGTAGATTCGACCCTGTGCATCCACCACGACGTCATTCGGCGAATTGAACTGCAACCCCCCGAATGAACCGGCCAGGATCCCTGTCTTTCCGGTGGACATGTCGGTGCGCGTGATTCTCCCCCCTCCGGATCCGCCTCCTTCTGCCACGATCATGCGGCCCGCCAGATCGAATTCGATGCCGTTGGACATGTTGCTGGGGGATCGGAATGTACCGCACGCACCGGTTCGCGGGTCATAGCGCCAGATATGGCCGGCATAGGAGGGTTGACTCTCCCCAAACGTCAGATCGCTGAAGTACACGAATCCATCCGGGGCCACGGCGGGACCCTCCGTGAACTCACCGCCGTCGAACAGGTGCTCAAGCTGCCCGACTGCCAGGACAGTGTGTTCCCGTGTTTCCTCTGGCGATTGTGCCAGGGCGGACACACAGAACAAACACATTACGGCAGGCATCGCGAGCGAACGGCGATGCACACCCCGCACCTTCATAGCGCCTCCTGCTTGAGGTTCACCTGCAGGCATTGCCTTCTCATCCGTCACTGCTTATCTTGAAGAGTAGAAGAACTCACGGACAACGAAGGCACGCATGATATTGCACAAACACGCCGCACGGTTCGTCGGCATCCCTTCCTGCCATGGCGGGACCGGCACGCTTCAATGCACGGAGTATCTCGGAGACTACGACCGGCCTTCTTCCGGGTTCACGTTCGTGCATGACAACCTCCTCCCGCCGGGAGCGAGCATCGGTGTCCACACACACTCAGGGGACGAGGAGCTGTACGTGTTTCTGGACGGCATAGGAACAATGACCATGAACGGCGCGACGGTGGAAGTACATCCAGGGGACATCTGCCTCACCCGGAGCGGGGAGAGCCACAGTCTGTTCAATTCGGGCACCATACCAATCCACTTCCTTGTTGTCGGGACGAAGCTCGAATCGGGTTCTTCCCGATAGCCCACGGCCTCAACGAACGCGCATGCCGTTCTGCAGAAACGGTTCGGCAAGGCCCTTCAGTGAGCCGTCGGGATCCAGCACCGGCTCCGGGGAGAACTGCACTGCGTAGGCCCTGCGCATCTTCGGTGTAGTGTTCGCGCCGGACCTGTGAAACACAAGGCTTGAGAAGACCACGATTGATCCCGCTTTGCAGTTGGCCGGCTCGCCCTGTTCCGAACCGAAGTAGCCCACCCGGTCGTTGCTTCCGGGAACGGGTTGATGCTGGACTTTTTCCCGCGTGCCCGCCTTCCCGTACGAGAGGAGATACACCGTGCCATTCGCTTCGTTGACATCGTCCAGGGGCACCCAGCAGTTCACATACGGTTTGTGGGGCCCGTCGCAATAGCCGGAATCCTGATGCCAGCCGAAAGCCGCTCCTTTTGTGTCCGTCCCTTTCACTACGAATTGTTCCCAGAAGAGCATGGCGGAGTCACCGATGGTGGCCCGGCAGATCGCTGCCATCCGCTCGCTGAAAATGAATGCCCCGAGCTGCGGGCGGTCTTTGTACGCCAGGAACACGAAGTAACGGCTGTTTCGCCTGCTGAGATTCAGCACGTCCGTCCCCTGGCGGTCCATCTCCTGGTCCTGTTGCCGGACGAGTTCGGTACACTCCACCCGAATCATCTCCAGCTCTGAAGGTGGAATGATGTCGTGGAGGATGAAGTAGCCGTCACGCTGGTACTGCGTCACCAGGTCCGGCGGGACGACCAATCCTTGCGATTTTCCCATGCTGCCTCCGATGGATTGCTGACGTTAGTCGTGCACACGTTCCTTATTGAAGACATCGTAGTGCCATAGGGGATACGGTCGCGGTGGCTTGCTGACGGCATCAAGGGCGCCAAGCTCCTCCGCAGTCAGATGCATCTCGGCTGCCCGCAGATTTTCCGTGAGCTGTTCGCGGTTGCGCGCGCCAAACACCACGGAGCTGACGCCGCGCTGGTCGAGAACCCAGCGCAGGGCGATCTGTGCGATGGTTGCCCGGTGTTCACACGCGATGCCATCCAGCACCTCCAGCGTGCGATAGGCACGGTCTTCGTCAAACGGAAGATGATCCGATGGCGAAGCAATCCGGGTGCCACCCGGCCACGGTTGGTTCTTCCGGTACTTGCCGGTAAGGAAGCCGCCGGCAAGCGGACCCCAGACCATGATGCCCACTCCCTGATCAATGCAGGCCGGGATGATTTCAGTTTCGATATCGCGGTTGGTCAGCGCGTACAGCGATTGAAGAGCCACGAAGCGGCTCCATCCGCGAGAATCTGCAACCGCCAACGCCTTCATGAGATACCACGCCATGAAGTTCGAGCATCCGAGATAGCGGATCTTGCCCTCATGGACCAGATCCTCAAGGGCGCGAAGTGTTTCCTCAAGCGGAACCATCGGGTCGTACGTGTGCAGCAGGTAGAGATCGATGTAGTCCGTATGAAGACGTCTCAGGCTCGCATGGCACGCTTCGAGTACATGCTGGCGGGAGAGACCGACGTCATGTGTCCCCTCGCCCGTGCGGAACCCGACCTTGGTCGCGATGATCGCTTCCTTCCGCCGGGAACCGAGCGCATCCCCGAGGAGCGATTCGGATGCTCCGCCGGAATAGATGTCGGCGGTGTCGAAGAAATTCACCCCGCTGTCCAGCGCGATGTTCACCATGCCTTTCGCGTCGGCGGGACCGAGCGCACTGAGATGCCGCCACCCCGAATCGCCGACAAACATCATTGCCCCGAAGCACAGAGAGGATACCTCAAGGCCGCTGTTGCCGAGAAAGCGTCTTTTCATCCGGTCACCTTTGTGTCAAGTAGTTGGGTCGCGATCCGGACCTCTTCCTCACGATTCGACCAGCCGTAGCCGTCACCCCGACCCGGGGCGGACCACCAGCGAATGGTCTCTTGCATCCAGACCTTCCAAGGAGTTGAACGATAGCCAAGATCCTGCTTGATCTGGTCCAGACTGAACACCGCAGTCCGCCGCACGTTGAAGGGAAAGACGTCCCCTTCGTGGGACGAACTTATCGGGAGACGGTCAAACTCCTCCTGGCGGAGATGGGCACACGCCGGCTTCCTTCCCAGGAGCGCGGAAAGCATATCCAGATACTCCCTGAACGAAAACACTTCCTCCGCCGCGACGTTGTAGGCCTTCCCGATGCTTTCCGGACAGGTGAGCAACCGGACAAACATGCGCGCAACATCATCGACGTACGCCTGCTGGAATGCATAGTCCCCTGAACCCGGAATAAGAAGCGGGCGCCCGTCCAACAGCCGCTTGATCCAGAACCAGTCCCGTTTTGCGGGATCGGCCGGACCGCTAATAAACGTCGGTCTCAGGATGCTAACCGGAAAGAGCCGCGAGTCATGATGGTTCCAGAGTGTTTCTTCGCACTGCCGCTTCTTGATGCCATAGTCCATCCCGAACGGATTCCGTGGCCAGTGCTCCATGAGCGGTGCATGTGCCTGGTCTTCCGTGATGGGACACTGCACGTCCCGGGAGACCATATAGACGGAGATTGTGCTGCAGTGAATAAACCTCCCTATTGAACCTCTGAAGATTCTGGCCGCAGCTTTGCTGGCCTCGGGCTCGTAGGCGATCATGTCGTAGACGGCATCGAACCTTCTCCCCGCCACCGCGGCTGCCAGGACCGTGGCATCACTGCGATCAGCGGCTATCGACTCGCAGGCGGGGTCGGGAGGAATCGTTCCCCGCGTGACGATAGTGACGGCATGCCCTTCCCTCAGCAAATGACGCACAAGCGCGCCGCTGAGAAATCCGGTTCCGCCAAGAACGAGCGTTTTCACTTGAGCAGGACCATCTTGCGTATCTGTATCAGATTCCGGGTCGATGGAGCCGTTTCGTTGCCGGCGGAGAGCCGGTAGAAGTAGACGCCGCTCGCCAGGCCCCGCCCATCGAACTGTGCAATGTAAACCCCGGGCGGTTTATACTCGTCGACCAGCACGGCAATCTCCCTCCCGAGCAGATCGTACACGACAAGCCGCACAGCGCTTCCCCCTTCGGCCCTGCCCGCATAGCCCGGCACCTGATACGTGATGCCGGTGACGGGATTGAATGGATTGGGGAAGTTCTGTTCCAGCGCAAATTTTCCGGGGATTTCTGCCATTGCGGGCGTTTCGAAGATCCCGGTAACCGTCGTGGTATCGATCACGTACACCCTGGTGGTGTAACCCGGAATCTGGAGCGCGAGCGAATCCATTTGCCCCGCTGTCGTCTGCACCACCTCGTTCGTGATCTGATCGGTGAGGAAATACGCCTTCAGCGAATCCAGGTCCATACGGGAGACCGGCAGGAGCGTCTTGATGGAGGCCGGGGAAGACCCGAGGTTCACCACTCCCAGAATATTTTCTCTCCCTTCCCACCGCCGGTATGCATAGACATTGGGTCCCGATCCGACCGGAACTTCTTCAAAGTTCCGGCCCCACAGCGCAGGGAGGCGCTTGCGCATGGTGCAGAGAAGCCGGTAGTACGGGAAAAGTCCGAATTGGTCGAGGGAGGCAATCGTCCGATGCGGCACAAAGATTTGAAACGCGTCGTATGGGTGTGCCGAGACTCCTGTTTCCTGTCCGTTGAAGAGCAGCGGAACTCCGGCAATCGAAAACATCATCGCCGCAACCATTTTCGTGCGGGCCAGATCGTGCGTCGCGAGGAACCTGAACGTGTCGTTGTTCTCCATGAACCGGAGAATCTTCGCCGTCGGGGCGTATCCCGTGCCGCGGTTTGTCATCGCCGACCGCAATGCGCCAACACGGGAGCCCTGAGATACGGAATTGAAGATCGTGGGGTTACTGGATGTGCTGTAATCGGTCTGCCAGACCCACTCCGAAACCCAGCTGATATCCGGAGCCCAGTCATACGCGGCGTCAACGCGTTCGTCAAAGACGGAAGCCCATGAGGCCTTGTCCTCCCCGAGCAGAAACACCGATGGCTTGACCCGTTTCAATGCCAGCCGCCACGACTTCATGAATTCCGGTTTGCGCGCGTTGACTCCCCAGGCAGCGTCTATGCGGTATCCGTCGATATCGAGTTTCTCAATCCAGTGCTTTCCGGCCTCCAGCACCATTCGTTGGAGTTCCGGGTGGTCATAGTTGAAATTGGGAAGTTCGTTCCAGAAGTAGTTGATGAATCCCTGATAGGTATGATAGTGCTGTGAGTACGGCGCGCTGTCAGGCGTGCGTTGATAGAAATGATAGTAGTGTGACGCCGTGCCGTATTCCGCAGCATGAACCGCATAGGGATGGTAGATGGAGCTGTGATTGGGTATGAAGTCCAACAGGACGCGCAGGCCGTGTGCATGGGCGGTCTGAACAAGCTCCCGAAGCTCCGCCTCCGTGCCGAGGTCAGGGCGGATCCGGAAATAGTCAGTGACATCGTACCCCTGCCCTCCCCCATGAGTCATGTACACAGGCTGGAGCCAGAGCGCCGTGATGCCGAGTTGTGCAAGCTCGGGGATCTTTGCCGTGATGTGCGGGAATCTCCCGTCCTCCACGAAAATGTACGGCGTGACGCCGTACACAATGGCACTGTCAATCCAGCGGGCATGATCCGTCTGTGGAACGAACGCGCGAACGGAATCCCCATCCACCCTCACGAGGGCCCCCGCCAAAACAGTGTCGCCATCTGAACACGCCGTCGTTACGGAAAAGCTGTAGTCGCCCGAAGGAGCTTCAGGGGGAAAGACCGCCGTGCATTCCGAGGCATCCTGACCGGACAGCGCAAGGGGCATGGGATTGCCCGGGTGCTGCGTCCAGTGCATGGACATCTGGACGCTGTCGGGGTTTTCGAGCACGGAGGCAGTCAGCAGCACATTGCGCCCGTTGACCGCGGCGACCGCTTCGATGTCCGGGCGGATGCGATACCCCATCGTCAGAAAGAGGGTATCCGACGATACCGTGGTTCCCGCGCTGTCCAGAACTGCCCACACCGTGTTGACGCCGTCCGAGAGTGTAACGGAGATGCTGAATGTGTCCACCGCACTGGCAAATTGGAGTGGTATGCCGGTGCCGTTGACATACAGTATGCCATCCTGCGTGGGCACGAACGAGGCAACACCGCGAATGGTCTGGGCGCGGGACCAGACCACCGCATCATCGTGGAGAAGCGTGACGGACTGTGCAGCCGCCATGAGCGTTGAAACAAGGAGCGTGGCACCAACGGACACAATGCGCATCCGTAGTTCCCGTATGTGTGTGCTACTTCGACCATCGCAAAGAGGTTTGCGTGGGGAGTATCCCTTCCGCACTGGTCGCCCGTGGACAGCACGAAGCCGCCGTCTGCCCCTGCCGCATCAATGGCCCTCTTGCACTTCTCCTTTACCTGGTCCGGAGTTGCGTTCAACATGAAATCAAACGTGTTGATGTTTCCTTTGATACAGAGCTTGTTTCCCACCCGCCGTTTGGCTTCCGCCAGGTCCACGTCCCCTCCGGGTGGCTCTTCCATCGGTTCCATGACATCCACATCCGTCTGTTCGGCGACGATCTCCACCAGCCTCCATGACTTTCCGCAGATATGCAAGTGCGAGATGATGCCTGCTTCTTTGCAGAGACGGGACGCTCGCTGGAGAAAGGGCAGCTCATACTTGCGGAAGAGTCCGGGCGAGCTGATACTCAAGCTGGCGCTCGAACCTCCCAGCATGATCTCGTCCGGCCGCGCAGCGATCATGGCCTTTGTATACGTCAGAGCCCACTCCATCCAGAACTCGTGGACTTCGTCCATGTACTCCGGCTCGTCGACAAAGTCCTGAAGGACCTGATCGAATCCCCCGTTCCTGTAGTTGAACCACCAATCCTGAAACACGGGTACCATCCCCACATAGACGCCGCGGTCACCTATCAGATGACGATCGGTGTATGACTTCGACCATTCCCAGGGCCCCAATCCCATCAGCTGTGTCAATCTGGGGAAGTCGACGCGCAGATCTTTCACCGGCTTGGATTCCCGCCAGGGAGGTTCATCGGCAAAATAGATTTCGGACTCCGCGAGAGGGCCGAGAGGCGTCTCGCAGGATCGTGTCACCAACTTCGCGTCTCCCCGTTCGGTGACCAGGTCTTTCCACTGCGGCGAGCCCTCAGGCCGGAGTTCTTTGAGGCCTCCATAGATGTACCAGCCATCGATCCCGAAGTACTCCACTGCCTTCACGTAAGCTTCCGCATACGTCGCAGAGGTCCAGCCGGAATGCTCGCGGCCATCGAGGAACAATTCATGGAACGGTCTTCCGGTGAGCTTCGCAGGAACCATAACGGAGATATCCGGACATGCCGGGACATGATCCGCCTTGCCCCCCCGGAATGTCACCATCAGACGTTCTTTGCCGGTCATGCACACCCTTTCAAAGTTGAGGCGGAAGTGCACCCCATGATGCGAGGAGCTGCTTCAGCCGGTGATACGACTGCTTGGTGGTCGCATCCTCACGGACCAACCCCCCATTGATGATAAAGGGTCGAAAATCAGAGAAGTCATACCAGTTAATCGCCTTCACCGAAGGACGGCTATAGTACAGCGTGTACACTTGCTCCAGCCAGTCCGCCTGAAGACCCTCATCCCAATGTCGGTGCCAGCCATACGGGTCCGCGGGGTTTCCCGTCACGGCGCCGGTGGCGGAAGGAGCGTGGAGGTTCGAACTCGCTCCGATCTCCGTAATGTACAAGGGCTTCTTGAACTTCTCGAACCGCTCGAGCAGGCGGACGATATCCGACAGGTCGCGCTGAGGAAAGTAGATCTGGATCCCGAGAACGTCGAACTCCACGCCTGCATCCAGAAGGTCCTGCACGAACCTCCGTGGGGACCGCAACGGGCGTTTTGCATCAGCCCTCGACTGACGCCCGCGGGCAACATATTCCGCGAAGGGGCAGCAGTTGTTGATGATCCGTACGACACCGGGATGTGTTGCACGCGTCGTGTCACATGCGAGCCGGACCAGTTGCGTGATCTGGTCGGGCGAAAAATGATGCACATTCGCCCAGTCGTGCATTTCATTTACAACTTCCCACTGCAAGACCTTGTCCCCATAGTGCAGCACCAGGTCACGCACATGGCGGTCAAGGTACTTCCTGACGCCGTCGAAGTCTTTCTGCGTCAGCCAATCGGGTGTTACGCTGGGGTGTGGCCAGTACAGCGGCCGGCCTTCAAGGGTAATGCCGTGTTGAGAGAGCCAGTGTACGATATTGTCTTTGATCCCCCAGTTGTAGTATCCCTCCTTCGGCTCGAACAGCTCGTACCAGGTGTCCCAAACGTAGTGTGTGACGGTGGCGAAATTGAACAGCTCCATGAACCTGTTGATGGTGTCTTCCGATTTCCCCCAGATGAACTGGCGGGTTTCGCAGCCGAACCAGACTCTGTCTGCCCGCTTACGTCTCGCGATGATATCCTGAGCGCGTTCCAGTTCAATCTTTTCCCCTGCCCACATGGCGTTCGCCAGAGCCCGGTCGGCGGACCGCAACGCCTTGTCTCCTCTCCCCTCTGCCTTCAGGCAGGACGCAAGAAGCTCCTCCGAGGCCTCCGTCAGGTTGATCACCTCGGGAGAGAAGACTGTCCCGTCCTGTTCGTACCGCTTGCGCACGTCCCGGTTCCGTGACACACGACTGCGGGCAAACTCCACATTCAGGTCAAGCGTCCGTCCTGAAGGAAGATCCGAACGGCTGTAAAGCTCGCCGGCGTTGTCCGCCGCAAGCCATACCCAACCAAAATCCTTCACGTACCAGCGGGTATGCACCGAAAAGCGCCGGTCGCCGAATTCCTGCGGAACGACAACGCCATCTCTGGTGAGCCGGATCGCCGAGCGGAACGGATCCTCGAGATCGTCCGTCGCATAGACGAAGTCGGGTGCCGGGGCGGTCGAATCGGTGTGCACGCGGAAGAGCATATCCTCCGACGTCCCTGCAAACAAAGGCCGCAACGGGGTGAACAGGGGCGCCCCGACAGCGGCTGCGGCAACTGTTGCGCCCGATTGCAGAAATGTTCGGCGGGTCAATCTGCTCATGGGGTCCTCATTTCCGTTTTCCCTGCGTCTGACCTGCCGGAGGCAGGGCCTTCCATTCGGCCTGGAGTTTGAGCAGGCGGTCCACGATAGCCCTCGGTTCCCCTTTGGGCGAACGGAGGAAGCCGCCATTCGGGATCCAGGAGAACGGGTCGACGAAGTCATACCAGTTCACTGCCTCAATGAACGGGCGCGCATACGCAAGCGTGTAGAGCTGCTCCATCCAGTCGGCCTGAAGCTCTTCGTCCCAGG
This sequence comes from Bacteroidota bacterium, assembly GCA_020846365.1. GTDB lineage: Bacteria > Bacteroidota > Ignavibacteria > UBA10030 > UBA6906 > JAGDMK01. The sequence continues at coordinate 66,290 of JADLEA010000197.1, read as the reverse complement.
GGCGGTGCCACTGATACGGCTCGAAGGACAGCGGAAGTTTTCCCGACTGCAGCGATTCCGGAGAAGGTCCCGCCGAAGCCCCCACCTCCGTGAGTTGCACCGGTCGCCCGAACTGCTCCAGCCGGTCGACCAGAATGATCGTGTCTGCCATATCCCGGTACGGAAAGTACATTTGCTGTCCGGCAATCGTGTAGTCCACCCCCGCGTCAGTCAGGGCCTTCATGAACTGCCATGGGGTTCGTTGCGGGTACTTTGCATCCAGTTCCGTCCACTTCTTGAGCTGCACATATTCCGCAAAGGGGCAGCAGTTGTTTATGAGCCGGTGGACTTTGGGATTGGTATCCCGGGCGACGTCACAGGCCAGCCGCGTGACTTCGATGATCTGGTCGGGCGTCAACTGGCATTCGTTCGCCCAGTCATGGAATTCGTTGACCACTTCCCAAGCATACATGCCGTCGCCATAGTGGCCCACCACCTCCCGGACATGCTGCTCGACGTACTTCCGCACCTCGTCATAGGATTTCCGCCGGAGCCAGTCGGGCGTTGTCGTGCGGTACGACCACCAGAGCGGCCTTCCTTCCACGACGATGTTTCGTTTCCGGAGTTCCTTGAACAGGACATCTCGGAGGCCGTACTGCTTATTCCCCTCTTCCGGCTCGAAATCCTCGAACACCCCGGCGATGAGGTAGTGCGTGATGGTGGCGTAGTCGAAGAGCTCTGTGAAGTTCTTAAGGAACAATTCCACGTCCATTTGATAGTACCCCCGGGCGTCACATCCCGTGAAGAACCGATCGCGGCGTCCCTGGCGAAGGATGGTCGCGCGTGCCTTCTCCAGCTCAATCATCTCGCCTGCCCACATCGCATACCGGAGCGCCTGTTGGGCGAGATCCGCGCGTCTCGTTTCGTCTCCGCGAATGTTCATGCCGCCCTGCAACAATCCTTCGGAGAGATCTACAAATGTTCGTGTTTCGCGCGACGGCAGCCAACCGTCCGTTTGATGGAGCGCGAGGCGCCGTTTGTTGCGCGTCACCCGGCTCCGGGCAAGCTCAACATTCAGACTGAGCTTCCGTGTCTCGCCCGGCGGAGGAAGCGTGTAGTATTCACCCGCGTTGTCCGCGGTAATATAGAGATATCCGAAGCCCTCGACATTCCAGCGGACGTCAATGCCGAACTTCTCCCTCCCTTCCGTGTCCGAAATGGCCACCCCTTCCTTCGTAACGGCAATGTTCGAATGGAAAGCGTCCCAGTGCGTGTCCGAGGCATACGCCCAATCAAGAAGGTGTGGTCCTCGTCCGCTCTGAACGAAGGTGGGGACAAAAACAAGTTCACCGCGTTGCGTTGACGTCATATCTTGAGTCTCCGATCGTTTTTCAAATCACACCCGGCGGTTCCATTTTTCCCTGAGCGCCAGGAGGCGGTCGTAGGCGGCCTTGGTCTCTCCCTTTGGCGACCGCAGAAGCCCCCCGTTTTCGATGTAGTGGTAGGGATCAACAAAGTCGAACCAGTTGGCCGCCTCGATCCACGATTTGCTGTAGGCGACGGTAAACACTCCCTCCAGCCAATCGGCCTGCAGTTCCTCATCCCAGTGTCTGCGCCACGCATAAGGTTCTTTCGGCCAGGAGTACTTCCCGAGCTTGATCGAGTACTCTGTCGGCCCTCCAGGCGCGCCTATTTCGGAGATCTGCACCGGCCTCTTGAACTGTTCCAGACGTTCAAGGGAGAGAGCGATATCCTGAATATCCCGATAAGGGAAGTACATCTGCTGGCCCAGCAAGGTAAAGTCCACGCCCGCATCCACCAGATCCCGCGTAAACTGCCAGGGGGTTCGTTGTGGATAGAGGGCCGGTTGTCCGGACCATTTGCCGAGCTGGACGTATTCGGCGAACGGACAACAATTGTTCACTAGCCGGTGCACGTTCGGCGCGACAGCTTTGGCAACGTCGCATGCCAACCGGGTGAGCTCGACGGTCTGTTCGGGCCTGAGGCCGCACTCGTTGGCCCAATCGTGGAGTTCATTCACGATCTCCCAGGCATACATCGAGTCGCCGTAGTGCTGCACCACCTGCCGGGTCGTCCGCTCTACATAGGAGAGCAGCTGGTCATAGGATTTGGTCTTGAGCCACCCGGGGGTCACCCACGTGTGAAACCAGAAGAGCGGCCTTCCTTCCACCGTGATCCCTTTGCGGCGGAGCTCGCCCAGCATCAGATCGCGCATACCAAACTGGAACTGGCCTTCTGCCGGCTCAAAGTCCTCAAGGTTGTCCGAGTCTGTCCATACGTGCGTGATGGTCGCGTAGTTGAACGCGCGGCTGAAGAGCTCGAGGAAGTGATCCTTGTCCATTTCGTAGAACGCCCGGGCATCGCAACCGAAGAGGAATTCCTTTCGCGGATTTTGCATTCCGATATCGTGGCGACATTTCTCCAGTTCCAGCAGTTCGCTGGCATGAAGGGCATGCAACAGCGCCCTTTGGGAGATCGCTGCGCATCGTTCGGCATCTCCCCGGCTCTTCGTTGCCTCCTCCAGCAGGCCTTCGGACAGGTCCAAGAGGGCACGGGTCTCACGCGACGGCTGGTAGCCGTGGGCCGTGTGGTGACGCAAACGGCGCTGATTGCGCGAGACCCTGCTACGTGCCAGTTCAAATCCAAGGTGCAGCGTCGTGGTTCTTCCCGCATGCGGAAGCCGGTAGAACTCCCCGCCATTGTCCGCCGTGAGGAACAGATAGCCAAACCCTTCCACATTCCACCGCACCTCGACCGCAAACTCGTCTTTCCCTTCTGTATCGGAAATTGTCACGCCTGCCGCCGATGCGGTGATGTTGGAGTGAAAGGCGTCACCTCGCACATCACTCGCATATGCCCAATCGAGCAGGTGAGGTCCGCGGGCCCTTTGAACCGGATACGGACGAAACTCGAGATTCCCCGCAGCGGTCGAGCGGATAGTCCGTGGGCGTGTCAGAATCGAGGGAGAGGGGAAGGCCGACGCGGAGCCGACCGCGGCACCAAGACCCGCGAAAGCCGCCGATGTGAGAAACCGCCGTCTCGTAATCCGGGTCATAGGGTCTGTTTGTCCTTCATGTTTTCCATTATCCATTGCCCATTGATCATTGTTCACTCCCCCGTTCGCTTCCCGACATCCATGCATCGTAACGTTCGCGGTACTCTGCCTTGTACTTCTCCACTGTCGCGGTAAAGCTATGCTGCGCGGGCTGTGGCAAAGGGGACCACGCGATATCGATCCGGCTGACTCCCGGACCGCAAATGATCCGGTCGCCACGGAGCACAGCGGTTCCGCCGTCAGCCACCGGCGCGCTCACGCCATCCACCTGCATGAACCACGGCACATGGATGACGATCGCGTCTGGCTCGTGTTGCCAGGAGGGTTCCAAGGTTAACGTTGCATTTCCCGGACCGCACGCCAGTTCGGCATGCACGGTCCCAAACGTGGTAGGCGCCTTCCGCACCGCGACGACCTTCCCCGGCTCAATCCATGCCGGCGAAAGCACGGAAAACAGGTGGAGCGTGTTCTCCTCTTCGCGAATGAGCATGTTGCGCATCAACGCCCTGAACTTCGCCGAGAACCACCCGTGGGGGGCGAGATTCATCCCGAAATCCCTCGTGCCCCACGGCAGGACATAGAACTCGAACCCGGTGTGTGTCGAACTCGTGTGAAGCAGGACCGCGTAGAACTCCTCCAGGGCGGTTTCTTGATCTCCCCGTATGACCTCCGTTTCGGTGTTCTTCATGGTAAGATAATGATGAAGATATCTCCCGGAGCCATACGTCATAATGCCTTCCTGATACTTCTTCCGCGTCGCCTCAAGCGTAGCAGTGACGAGCGAATCGAATGGATCCAGAATCTGCTCGGGGTAGACCGACATCATGTTCCCCCAGTCCTGTCCTCCGGGGGAATCGAGCCCCGGAGGGATGGCCCCACCGGTGAGAGGCGCCAGGAGTTTCAAGCGTTCGAGCAGGGCTGAACGAAGGTCCTGGTATTCGGAGGAAAATTCGATCACATCCTCCTGTTTCCCGAGGTCCCGCGCCACGGAAATCAGGTTCCTGAGTCCGGCTAATGCCCAGAAATTGTGGCCGGTGACATGCCCGGTGATGTCTTCATTATCGCCAGGCGTCGTAGTGGGGATGAGCCGGTAGGGATCCCCCTGCCGGGCAGTCTGAAGCCATTGAAACGCGCGGCGCATCGCCGGATACACCGCGGCCGCAAACGCGGTGTCGCGCGTGATGCGAACATGCTGTCCGTACGCCCAAAGCGCCTGTCCCCAACCGTCAAATTGCCCCCCCTGTGAGAGGAAGTTCCCATCCTCCTTCTGCCACCGCAACAGGAACGCCAGGCACTCCCCCGCAATCGTGTGATAGCCGGAGAGATCGTACATGCGGATGAAGTATGACGCGTCCCGGATCCAAAAGGCATCGTATTGAAACTCATTGACCTTCTGGATCAAGTGTCCCTCCTGCTTGTTTCTGGCAATTAGAGAATACACCAGATTCGCCTTGAACGTCTCTATCACCTTTGGTTCAGGAAGCGTGATCTCCAATCCGGGCGCGAGAAGGTCTTCCCAGAATTCCACCGTGCGCTTATGGTACTCGCCGAACGTCGCATACCGGAGTTCTCCGGCGAGGCGGTCGGAAGAATCAATAGGCGCATACGGCATCTTGAAGATGAACTCCACGTGCTCTCCGGGCGAGAGCACCGGATCGTATGCCACGACACCCACTGGAGTTGAAGGTAGACACGGTATCTGCTGCGGGCCTGTCGGAGGAATTTCGTTCCCGCCGTTCCTGAGCGTCATCATCCTGGAGGGAGACGGGTTCCGGGGGAAAAGGTACATCACTTTGCCGTCCCTGATGAACGCATCGTTCTGAAACGTATAGACCCACTCAGGGCTGAACGCCACGCCGGCCTGTTCGTGTCCGCCGAGCACGCCGGTTTTCACGGGGCGGGCGAAGCGGTGGTCGCCAAACCCCCAGTCCGTGTTTTCCTCGTTCTGATGCCGTACCGCGGCTGCAAAGAACGCCCGCCGGCGATGAGGAGTCTGGTTGATCACCGTAAACCGTATGAAGTTCATCAATGGGCTCTCGGGCCTGCCATCCAGCGTCGCTGCAAACATGCAGGCTTCGTATCGAATCCCGTCGCACGCGTACGCATAGCGGAGGATGGGCAGGTATCCTTTCTCGAGAGTCTTCACTCTCTGGGCAATGGGGGCCAAGGGATTTCCCGCGAAGAACATCAGCTCACCAAAGCCCGTATAGAGATACCCCTCGGGTGTTACCAGCGTCGCCTCCTGCCCGTCCATCACGCCGATCACATCCGTCGGATGACTAAAGTACGAGAACGGCTCGTCGGCGCGGTCGATGGCAGGATCGATCATCTGACCGATGAGGGTGCCGGCTCCACATGCGGAGAGAAGGAGCAAGGCAAGCACGCCGAAAGATCTCGAATGCGATCTCATTGCGGCAAAGCCCATTCAACAAGAGAGACGTTTAACCTCACCGATCCCAGCGATTCCTTTCCCTTTCGGACCTCCCATCGGAGGAGTGATGGAGCAGGCGTGGGCTCGCCGGGGCAATCGACAAATGCCTGCACGGGCATGAGTTCCCGCGGCGGTACGCGGACAACCCCCTCCCCGGCTGCGATGCTCCACCCCTCGGGAACGCGGCCTTTCAGGTTGTAGGTTGCGGTGTCCGATGATGGATTGTAGAGGAGGAGCGGAATGTGCAGGTAACTTCCGGCGCTCACCTCGATTTCGGGAGACACCAGATCGGCAACCCTTTCGATTCCATGGGCAGGCCAGAAATCCCTGTAGAAAGCAAAGGGACCGCCGAGCGTGAGCGGGGCCGGAATCTCATCCGGGAGCTGATAGCCCGGAGGAGGCACAAATGCCGCGGGACCGGAGCGAATGCCTTCGAACACATCCCCGCGGGGAGAGCACCGCATCACCGACTTGCCAAACAGCAGCCGGAAGCGCTGCTGATATCCGGGAACCGATCTCGGATCTTCCTGGCGGAGTGCGTCCTCCGACACCTCCGACACGTCGCTTTGCGTTTCGTGGGGCAGCCCGAGGCGCAGTCCGAGTTCCAGGTACGACACATTCTTCGACGGAGACTCCGCCGCCAGATCAAACGCAGGTCCGTCCCCTTCGACAGGATGTGAAGCATCGGAGAAGAAGTAGAGCTTCTTGGGTTGCCAGGGACGCAAACCCTCGGTGGCGTTGCCGATGTCCAGTGGTTCTCGAGGCGGCGTGATCTGTGCGGGAAACGCCGTCGGGTTTCCCGCCAGGTCGAACGCTTCTGTGGCGATGACCCCAGCCGCCTGGTGGTCCCCATGGTTTTCCCCGGCAACGAAATGCGGGAGCCAGGTGAAGATCACTTCCGGGCGCGTGAGCCGGATGATGCGGACAAGTTCTTCGAGCAAGGCCCCGTGCCGCCATTCCTGCAGAGAGCGCATCACGTCCTGACCGGGCGTATCCCGGCCGTTCAAAAACCAGACCCTGTCGATCCCCAGGAACGCCGTTGCGCGGCGGGCTTCGATCTCCCTGATCAGGCCCATGGCAGAGGCCTGTTCGACCCCGCGCGAGTTTCCGCCTCCGGTTCCTTTGTTGCAGTAGACGATCGCCGCGCTTTTGCCTTCATCAAAGACCGCCCGGGCAAGGTACGCACCCACCGCAGTTTCGTCGTCGGGATGTGCGACCACGAGGAGGATATCTGTTTTCCATCGCTCCTCCGGACCGTGCCACTGGCCTGCTTCCGGTTGGGCAATGGCCGGGACCGCAAGGCCAAGGATGAAGAAGAATGCGAACAGACGCATCATAAGAGAGTCCTTTCGGGTCATGCCGCGAGACGCCTGCGCGGCTCGTGTACCATCTGGTGAATCCAGGCAAATGCCGAGGCGGCAAAGAGGGCGGCCAGGACGTAGACCGGCGTGTATCCTGCAACATCCGCCAGCCAGCCGGCCCCGATCCATGAGAGCGCCCACGGGGCCGTCACCAGGTTCGCAATGGCGATGAGCTTGGGCCGCTCGGCCTCCGGTGCAATCTCGGCCAGGAATGGCAGGCGGGAGATCTGTGAGGTCGTAACGGCGATCGCCGCACAAACAAATACGAACATATAGAGCTCCACGGTCGCAAAGATGAGCGCTCCTATGCTACCGATGAGCACCGCTGCGGAGGACACCAGCAGATTGACCTTGTGACCGAACCTGTCTGCCGCGATGCCGAGAACCACGCTCGCCGCGATCGTCGCAGCCATCATCACCATCGTGAACGTCCCCGCATAAGCATCCGAGAGCGTAAACCGCTGAAACGCGACGACGGCATAAAACGCCGCTCCCATCGTCGAGATGATCAACAGGCTGTCACCGATGAGAAATGTCCGGAAGGTCTTTTGAGTCCTGAGAACTTCGGACACCGCTGCGAACGAAAGAGTCTGCCGGTCTGACGGCTTGCTTGGCGTCTCCTCACGCAAGCTGAGGAGGCAAACGTAGGAGGCCAACATTGCAGCGAATGCAGCGAGAAAGAGAACCGCGTAGTTCTCCGGGTAAGCGATCGAAGAGAGGATGAAAGCAGAGAGGCCTCCCCCCACAACGCCCAGAACCGAGCCCAGCAGCATTCGTATCCCGAAGAGCCTCCCCCGCCTCGTCACCGGCGTGAGCTTGGCGACAAGATCAAACCAACCCGGAAGATTCACGCTCCCTCCAACGGCTGCCAGAGCGAAAACGACGAAGAACAACGTCAGAGACACGCCCGCGCTCAGGTAATTCAGCGCCCAGAGCGCGATCCCGGCAAGCAGCAGCCAGGGTAGACGCTGCCACATGGCAGTCTGCAGCACAAGGCGTTTCTTGAAGGCCTGACGCTGCGTCAGCTCTGCCACGAACACCTGGGGAACATTGAACCCGACGACCCACACCACCGGAACGAGCCCCACGGCGATATTGTCGCCGCCGATGTTCTTCACGAGGATCGGAAGGATCGTGTGGACCGACACGAAACTCATGGCAAAGGCAAACAGCGCGCCATCCAGGATATTTGCGATGAAGTTCCGCCGGTTGACATCGCCTTCACCCGTTCCTTCTCTCCGCTTCCACTCAGCCACAGAACACCTGCACCTCTCCCGGGGCCAGGTTCAGCGGCATTACGGTCTCGCCGCCGGCGTGTGTCGCTTCGACGGTGGCACCGGAAAACTGCTCGGTCATTCTTCCCGGACGCAGACCCGGCAAAGTAGTCTGTGCCCGAACGGCAGCCACCTCCAGATTTCTGATGATGATCATCGCGGCGCCCCGGGCATCGGTCAATATGTCGACTCGCACCTTTCCATCGCCGGTGACCCGGGGCCGGGATATGGAGGTCTTCCAGCCGGCAAGCGCGGCCAGCAGCGCTGCATTGGCGGTGTGTTTGTCGCGGAAGACGGGGCGTGCGATGTAGGAACCAATCGCGAAAGCATGCCCCTTTCCATGTTCTGCGTGGGTGATCGCCGGTGCTCCATCGGGATATGCGGCGATGGCCTCCGCACCTTCCAGAATGTAGCTCTCGCGCACGAGTGACCCGGTCAGGGTTGTTCCGCGCGGGAGACCCGGGAGATCCGACGTCAGAGCAATCTCCACCCGGCCATGATGATCGGGCGGAAGAGCCGTATGCTGCCGGACCTTGAACACGCTGTGCAGTCCGTACCCCGGTATCGTGATGTGATGCCTTCCATTCTCCATATCCCATCCGCCACAGTATGCCTCGGCGATCAACACCCCGCCCTCCGCCACCCAGTCGGAGAGCGTCACACAGAGAGACGCGCCAAGGACGTAGGGGAAGGGAAGGGCGATCACCTTGTACCGTTTCAGGAGGCCCGCGGAGATCTCGCCGGGATGGAGAAAATCCACCCCGAAATTGTCCGTGTACCAGGCGCTGTGTGCCCCCATGAGAGAGTCTGTGACGAATTTCTCGTTTCCCGTGGCGATCCACCCGAAGATCTGGTTCTCCGGATGGTAGAGGAGCGCGACTTCGGCCGGCCGCGGTGATGCATCCAGGAGGAACCCGGCATTTCGCTGCAACACCTTGTTGACCTCGCAAAACCCCTTCAACATCGGCGTCTCGGAACCGTCCAGATGGGTCAATCCCCATGCCGGGGCTTCCCGCGCAAGAGTTTCGGGACGGTATTGCCAGAAGATGAACCCCTTTAGATTCGCTCCGACTCCTGTGAAGACAAAGCGTTTTACATCGTCGAATGTGGCAGCATGGGGAAGATCCAGCGTGTAGCCGTACTGCATGAGCATTTCTGCGGAAATGACGGGCCGTCCCTGTGCGCAGGAACGCACGACGTCGCACATCATGGGATCGTCCATCTGCGTGATGCCATGAAGATCGCCGAACCGGCCGACATTCCAGGGATCACTCGCGGTAGAGGTGACAGGAAAACCCTGAACAAACACATGATGGCAGAGCAAGGGATGCTTCCCCTTGTCGATTTCCTGAGCGGCAGCGAAGCGTTGCCGGACGTTCTCCCCCAACGTGTGGACGAAGAACATCCGCCAGTCGATCATATCGTTGAAGCTGTTCCGGGTCAGGGGGAGTTCCACTTCATCGAAATCCTTGTACCGGCGGTTCCAGGACCGGTTCAGAGCGTCGACGGTGGCATATTTCTTCGAAAGCCAGACCTTGAATGCGGCTGCGCACCGGTGACAATAGCAGAGCATGTCTCCCATCCGTTCCGCGTTTTCGGCGTAGAGGCGCAGCTCAGCCATGCTGCTCGTCAGCTCGGGCTCACTCCCCACATTCCACATGGCAAGGGCAGGATGATCTGCGTAGCGCCGAAAGGACGTGCGGAGGAAATCCATCATGTGGCCTACGGCCGGCTCATGGTTAAAGCAGAGTCCGAGCCCTCCGATCTGCCGGTGCGGCTGCACCTGCGGCCCGATCCTGCGGCCATCCAGCGTCACCATCGATGCATCCGGGTACTTCCGGTAGATCCAGACGGGGGCCACGTCCACGATGGTGTTCAGCATCACCCGGAGGCCGTTGCGATCCGCGATACCCATGAGCCGGTCGATATCGGAGAATTCGTACTCGTCCTCACCGGGGGTATTCCATCGCCATTGAATCCAGAACTTCACGGTATTCAGACCCAGCCGGGCAATCGTGGCGAGGTCGCGTTCCCACTCGCTCGGCGCCGGAGATGGTGCCCGGTAGTATTGGGTCCCGAAAGGTATGTATTCACCGCCGAGAAGGGAGCGCATGCCGCTGCCTCAGAGAATGAATTGCGCCAGGTGCTTGCGGCCGAGGAGGAGGCCGTTCTTGACTTTTTCCTCGCTCCCCGACCACACCGGATCCTCATGCTCAATGGAGAGCACGCCGTCATATCCACCCTCCTGCACCGTGGCAATCAGACGTCCCCAGTCGATGACGCCCATGCCGGGAATCCTGTAGCGCCAGATCCCTGACTGCCATGGGATGGGTTCAATCTGCCGCCCGAACACGCCGTACCGGTATTGTCCATCCGGCAAAAACTCGGTGTCCTTTGCGTGCATATGGAATATCTTCGAGGCATATTCCCTCGCCGCCCTGATATAGTCTATACCAAGCCACGTGAGATGGGAGGGGTCGAAATTGAGTCCGAAATTCTTGGCGGGAACTTCACTGAACAGCGCATCCCAGAGCTCCGGGCTGTAAGCGAAGTTCCCCGGGAGTCCGAATCGCTGCCAGCCGTCCATGGGACAGTTTTCAATCATGAGCCGGACACCGTGGTCTGCCGCGAATGACGCCAGTTCGCGGAAGAGTTTTCCGATTTCCTTCATGTTCTCTCCGGGAGACTTGTCGGGACGCCCGCCGACGAAGGTGCCGACGAGCGGGACGCCGAGGAGCTCCGCGGCTCTGACCACGGCACGCACGTGCTCCAAATAGTACTTGCGCTTCTTGAGATCCGGATCAAGGTTGTTGTCATAGTATGCCATCGCCGAGATGACTATGCCGTGACGTTGCAGCAATTCCTTCGCCCTTGCAGCGTCGTCGCGCGAAAACCGGGCAGCATTGATCTGGCGGGCCTGAAAATCCCGGTTGGACTTGACCGGCCATGCCGCAAGCTCTATCGCCTGAAACTTCTGCTCTGATGCCCACGTCACGACGTCCGCCAGGCCGAGTTGAGGAACACAGGCCGTGAGAAATCCGAGTTTCATGTCCTTAGTCCTTCTGCGAAATGTCAGTATCAGATGTACGAGCTTTCAGGAGCACGCGGTACGCGCTCAGGGTTGCACGCGAACCCATCCGCGTTTCTTGTTGCTGCGCAGCACGGCTTCCACGACGAGGTTTTCCCAGTGCCCGTCCTCGAAGGTGGGAAACGGCGGCGGCTCTTTGCGCGATGCTTCCAGATTTCCAAGATAGGTGTAGAAGTCCAAGAACAGGTTTTTCAACCCGTCGGGGTACCCTTCGGGGTGTCCGCCGGGATAGTGCGCGTAGCGCCGTGCGTCGGGCTGAAGCAACGATGGATCTTTGATCAACACTTCGTTGGGACCGTCCCTTCTTCCGATCCAGAGCTGGTTTGGCTCTTCCTGGTCCCAGGAAAGCGCGCACCTGGAGCCGTCGATTTCGAACCACTCCCGGTTTTTCCGGCCGGCACTCACCTGCGATACAACACAGGAGCCGGCGGCGCCATTGCTCAACTCAAACATGATCGTTCCGGTGTCTTCAGTCTCGACGCTCACGGAAACGGAACTGTCCTTGCCGCCAGCTTTCCCGGAAAATGTCACCCTGGTCTCGCGGGGCTTCTTGCGTTTGGGGTACACCGTGCGGAGGTTCGCGCACACCGCCGTGATGCGTAGGCCGGTGATGAATTGCACGAGATCGCACCAGTGCGAGCCGATGTCCGCGACGGCGCGCGAGGCGCCGCTGATCCCGGGGTCCAGCCGCCAGTTGTAGTCGGTATCAAAGAAGAGCCAGTCCTGCAGATAGTGCCCGTGCACCAGTCTGATATCGCCGGTTTCTCCGGCAAGAACCATCTGGCGCGCGTGCTGTATCAACGGATAGAACCGGTAGTTGTAGTTCACCGCATGCACGATACCCGCGCGCTTCGCCAGCGCGATGAGCTCCGCCGATTCACGTGACGTCAGCGTGAGCGGCTTCTCGGAGAGCACATGCTTTCCGGCAGCAATCGCCGTCTTGTTGATGGCGAAGTGGAGATTGTTGGGCGTGCAGTTGTGAATGACCTGCACGGATGCGTCCCGGAGAACGTCGCGCCAGTCGTCGTACACCGTTGGCACGGCCAACCGATCGGCGAGTTCTCGTGCCCGCGCCGGTTCATTGGACGCAATGGCGCGGATGTCGACCCAGGGAATCCGGCGAAGCGCTTCAAGATGGGCCGGCCCGATGAACCCTGTCCCGATGACGGCTGCCCCGATTCGTTCCATACCTGTCCTCACAGAGTTGTAGCACGTCGGATCATCCGGCGGGTGGCCGGCGTGTCAAGCGGTTGGGTGTTATTATAGAGACACAAGGCAGGTATCACACCCAGCCGTGCGTATGCCCCTTCTTGCATGGCGAAGAGCGGATGCGAGGGATGCCGGGTGAGAAGGTGCGCGGTGAACCTCGTGTATCTTCCGAACACATGCGCGGACACCGGGTGCGGGACTCTCCACTTTGCCCGCCCTTCCATCCCATGGACTTCTGCAATGCTGTCGATGCCATGGATCTGGGCCATGGGGAGAGCCGCCGCCACAAGTTCGTGGAATCCCTCACCTGCAAAGAGAATCCCGGGAAATGCCCGCTGGAGACGAAGAATGTGTTCCCGCATGCCCGTTTGGAAATTGGGTCCCCGCTGCAGATTAAATGCCAGGAGCGTCTGATCAAGAAATACGCCGTCGATGCCAAACTTCCTGATGAGATCGGCGAGCACCCCTTCGATAACATCTCCCCATGCCTTGACGCCCGGATTGATGTACGCGAAGTACGGCTCCGGCAACCAGTCTCCGTCAATATCCAGTCCCCATCCCTGCGCTCTCCCGAAGACGTCCACCACCTGATGTTCTCTGAACTGCGAAAAGAGCGGATGATCAAACGTCATGCAGAGAACATTCGTGTGGATCATAACGCGGTAGCCCAGCCCATGAGCAAGAGCTACCAGGGAAGCGAAACCGCTCTCGCCGCCGAGGTGGGGGCTGGGGGCGTACGATGGAGCCCGGGAGTCTATCCCGTGCTCCGCGTAGCCAGGAAGATAGAGCAGTGTCGCATGCGGGTCGTGCATCCGCGAGAATGCCTTGATCCGGCCCTCCATCTGCTTGAACGTATGGAGCGGCGTGGGCCTATCCTTCGCCATCCCCCATAGCTCCAGGACGAAGTTGATCTCTCCAGCCCACGGAGGATTCGACGGATGGGATGGAAGCGGTGTCAGTGCAAATGCCTTCTCCATCCACTCCCTGTGCCGCTCAGCCGCCGCCTTCCATGAACCCGCATATCCGTCCAGAGACCATTCCGCTGTCAGATCCTTCGCGCCAAGAGGACCGTCCGCTTCGAACCCGAGCGACAGGCCGAAGCGGTCCTGTTCCCTGCGTACGCGCACGAGCTTGAACTTCGGCTCTGCATCCCGCGTGGAGATCAACACCCCGCCTCCGCTTCCCACACCGATCAGGAATTGGGCGTTCCACCAGAAGGGGTATTTGTAACTGAGCGTCGTCTCCGGAGGCATGGTCCGTTTAAGCGCCTGTCCGCCCAGGGCCGGAAGGATGACTTCTTCGAAGTCCAGACCCGTGAGTTTCCACTCCACCATCCATATCGGAACCGGGGCCCTGGCCGTCATCGTGAACACCATGCCGCACACCCCGGGAGCGCAAACCAGTTCAATGCTATACGCTCCGGTCGGGTCTTCCAGGCGCGCGCGCATCGAGCCATCCGCAATTTCGAAGGCCACCACTTCGGTGAGAAACGTCGGATCGGAAATCCGTTCGGGAGTACGGATCAGAAACGACTGCCTCGCGTTCCTGGCGATACTCTGGCCGGTTTCCCGGAGGCGGATCTCTCCGATCGACAACGGGTTGTTACCGTACGTGACGGCAATGCGTTCGGTTCGGAGTTGGCGCGTCTTCATGGATCGTTGGCTACCGGTCAATCGCGATCCCGACCGGATCAAACTGTGTCTTCTCCACATCCATCCGTGGCGTGCCCCGGCGGAAGATGACGAAGTACGATGATGTGTCTCCCTCCGCGGGGAGGCATGCCCCGTGCCAGACGCCGGGATTGATGACGATCGCCTCGCCGAGGTTCACCTGGAAGACCTGCATGGCAGATGGGTGTTCGCCTTCGAGCAGGAGCGGGACCAGGAACGGGGCGTCGATGGGAATGAGGATTTCCGGTGTCGCACGATGTCGTTCTACCGTCCCGACGGAATTTCCCGGCTGCCGGAAGACGGTGCACACGCCAATTTCCGTTTCACCCTCAATGGCGTAGTGAGCCATGTCGGACCAGAATCGGTAGTCCGGCCCCTCCGATGTCGGCGCACCTGCCGGGGCCCCCGCCAGCATTCCGAAGCGGGAGACGGAATCCGGTGTTGCGCGTATCGGTCGAAGAGTCATAGGAATTGTCATTTCGGAGACGTGCGTATGATCGTGATTTCGCCGCCTTTCAGGACGACCTCCGGGAGCGTCAGAGTTCCCCGGTCGAACGTTCCCTCGACGGCTCCGATGCTCTGCCCGAGCTCGTTGTACCGCGTAATGGAAGCCGGAGCGGGGCAGGGCAAAGCGATCGTCAGCTTTTCCTCGCGCAGGTCCTTGAGATTCCCCCGGACTCCCTGCACCATTTTACCCTTGATGTGTGTTTTCAACCAGGCAACAAGAGCAACGCTCCCATCGCTGAAGGAAAACGCATGAACAACGCTTTCGGAAGCCGCGGACTTCCGCACAAGCGTTTCCTTGTCCAGCGATCGGTACTCAGGCCGGAAGAACCGGTCGACGGCTGTCAGGGCCTTCTCCGCCGGCTTGGCCGTGTGGTTGATGCCTGCGACTCCCAGATTGCGGTTGTTGACGTCGCCGATGACGTTTTCAGCCGGCGGAAGGTCTTTGATCTCGTACCAGGCAATGGCGGCAATCTTCTCTGTGGCGAGGAGGAGGGACACGGTTCGCCAGAGGGCGACCGCCTGATACCCGGGCGTGTGTTCGTAGTCGTATGTGGCATGATACGAATCCGAGATAAAACCGTCAGGCCTGCGGAAAGTGCTGTACCCGACCTCAGCCATCCAGAGCGATTGGTGGTTGCCGTACTGTGCAATGATTCCGGCGATGGTATTCACGTACTCGGGGATTCTTTCCAGGGGGTCTCCGCTCCAGGTCTCGAAATAGGAGTGGCAGTTCACCACATCGACGTAGGGACTGATGCCGTGGTCGCGAAAGAGCTCTCGCAGGAATTCCGTCCGGTGTGCCAGTCCGGCCAGAACGACTTTGGCCGTCGGATCTGCTTTGCGCACGGCGACAGAACCGATTTTCGTGAGCCGTGCCAGATGGCCGGCGGTGCCCGACCAGTACGCGTCGATGTCTGGTTCGTTCCACAACTCCCATGTTTTGATCCATGGCTTGTACCGCGTGACGATCGCCTCCATGAACCGCCCGAAGGCCTCATAATCCCTGGGGGTGTGGTTCCAGAAATTTGAGGTGTCACCAGTGGAGTTCCATGCCGGTGTGTAACACACATACGGAATCAGGGTGATCCCGTACTCCTCCACAGCGGTTTTTACATAGTCGTCCCAGAAGAGCCAGTTGTAGACTCCCGGCGCGGTCTCGATGCCGTCCCAGCCGAACGAAATGCGCAACAAAGAGATACCGGATCTCTTCAGAAGCTCCATGTCGGCCCTGACTATCGCCATCGTGGTGGTCTCTTCGGGATAATCCTCGCACAGGCCGATCGGGACCCTGTACAAAGGAGCATCATGCGGGCGGAAGAGCTGATCGTACATTCCCTTGCCGGGTTGCGTTTGGGCCATCATGCTGGCTGCCAGCAGGGTGAGGATGGAAAGGGTGTGCACCATTCTGGTCATTGCGTTATTCCTTTGGTTCGTCGTCAGGAGCAATTGCGAAGCCCTCTGGAAGGGGGACCGGAGGACAACCCGTTTCTCCCTCGCCGGCAGGCCGCTCAATCAAATGCCACTCCGGCAATCAGGATGACATTGGCATAAGGGGTCGATTCTCCGGTGCGCACAAATGCCGTGTTCCCTTCGCCTTCTCTTGTTATGCGCTTGAACTCCTCATGGGGCACGCTGCGGATCGGGATACCCTTCAGCATGACGGAGAGCTCATCAAACAACCCGTGATTGGCGGCTTTCATTTCGTCCGCGATGATGACGCTTTCGACGACTGCCTCGCTGAGGATGACCGAAAGCGTTTCGACAAAACGCGGGACGTTCCGCGTGAGCGCAATATCGATCGTCTCAGCGGATCGTGGAATGGGTAGGCCACTGTCGCAGACGACGAGCCGATCGGTGTGTCCCATTGCCGCAACCAGTCGTGACAGCCCCGCGTTCAAGATACCAGTTCTTTTCATATGCCCCTCTCTGCACAAAGTTGAAAACTGCGGAGGCCCGGACACCTCCTGGCACAACCATCGTGCCCCTTTTCCCGTATGTCATTTCCGGCGAAAACGCTCGACTTCCGCAAGCGTAGGCATGGAGCACTGGGCGCCGAACCGCGTGACGGAGAGCGAGGCGACGTCATTGGCAAACGGTATCGCCTCTTCCACCTCCCGACCTGCCGAGAGCGCAAAGGCGAGTGCGCCGTTAAATGCGTCGCCGGCGGCCGTCGTGTCAACGGCATGCACCCGTTTTGCCGGATAGAGGCGCGCGCCCTTGTGCTGCACATGAAGACTTCCCTTCGCACCCAGCGTGACCACCACGCTGCCAACACCGCGTCCCAGAAGAAGGCGCGCGACCTTTTCTGCGGCCCGAAGCGAGTTCACCTTCACTCCCGTCAGAATCTCCGCCTCAATTTCATTCGGGGTGAGGATATCCACGCAGCGCAACAGCGAATCCGGAAGAACCCGCGCCGGCGCCGGGTTCAGGATGACACGGAGCCCTTCGTGCTTCGCCAGCGTCGCGGCCCGGCTGACGGTCCGCAGTGGGATTTCAAGCTGGAGCAGGAGGACCCCGCCGCGCTCGAACACGCACCGGTGCGCGTCAATGTCGCCCGGAGTCAATGCCATGTTGCTCCCGGGAATCACCACGATCTCATTCTGGCCTGACGCGTCCACGGTAATCATGGCGATCCCTGTGGAGTGCCGGGGGTCAGTCAGCGCGTGCCCGAGCTTTACCCCATCGTGCTTCATGCTCTTCCGGAGCTGGTCGCAGAACCGGTCGTTCCCCATCTTCCCCATGAATTCCACCCTGCCACCGAGTTTGCCGCAACACACCGCCTGGTTCGCTCCTTTGCCCCCCGGAATGGCGGTGAACGTGTGTCCCATGATGGTCTCCCCAGGGAACGGAAACCGGTCCGTGGTCACCACAAGGTCCATGTTGGCACTGCCTACGACAATGCATGCCTGGCGCTTCATGCGTCGCCCTTCGTCCTATGTACCGGGAGTTCGTAGTTGTGGAAATGGCGGAGAGAGGGACGGGCAAGAACACCCGATTCCTTTCTGACACCCTCCAGAAGATTGATCAGCGTGTTGGTGACGCGCAACTCCAGCCGATTGATCCCCGGCCGCACGAGACCTGTGAGGTCTACCGCGTACGGGCTCCATGGAACCAGAGGTGCGGGCGCGTCGTTGACAAGAACTTCGAGCACATCCTGGCCGCATGGTACCTCCAGCTGGAGCCGTCCGTTACAATATCGCTCGGGCACCTGCACATCGGCGATGTACCTCCCGGTCCCCGAGAAGAACGGATATCCTTGCATGCACCAGTCGCCTACGCGCATCGATTCCGCGGGCCGGGAGATCGAAAGACCGTGTTGCACCGGTTTCAGGGAGAATGCGCCCACGAGCTTCAGCGGGTCCAGCATGCCATCGGTGCGTTTGCGCGCGGTAAGCGCAACGGCAATGACATTCCGGCCCTGGCGAACATGCCGCGCGATAGGGACTTCTTTGATCTCGGCATCCAACGTGCTGCGTTTTCCCTTGTCGACAATTTCCGTTCCGTTGACGAACAGACGGTATGCGCTGCCGCTGAACCCGTCGATCATCACGCGGAGATCGGAGGGTATGTATTCCGCCTCGAACGAGGTACGGTACCAGAGCGAGACCGGATATGTCATTTCATCGCGCTCCTGAGGCAACTGCATCTCCCACGCCCCCTGAGTCACGCTCAGCCAGGAAGTGTCATCAATGTCAGGGGCGGCCTCTGCGCACTCCATACCGAAACCGCCGACCATGCTCATGCGCCACTGTGACAGCAGGAGCGCGTTGTCGCCGTCACATCTGAACTCCCATTTCTGCGGAAGAAGAACAGGGGGCAGTGGTTTTCTGGCCGGCGAAGTCAATCGTATGCGCTGCCTTCCGTTCACCAGCACTGCGCGGGCCGTCTTTCCGGCGGGATTTCCGTACCCTTGAACCGCGGTTGCGGAAACGCCGGTCACTGTGATGTTAGCATCGGAAACATACGGGGCGTCGATTTTTTTCCGGAGTACGATGACACGAGCGTCGGCAGGCGCAAAATCCAGCACCAGGGCGGGCCGTCCCTGCGCGATTTCGAACTGGTGGAGAGGATGAATGGCTCCGGTGTTGGGATCCCAGAGCTCCGGCGTCCCGATTTTCTCGAAGGTTACCCGGACGTTCCGTTTCTCTTCCTGACTGGTGTTGGCCAGGAAGTAGATATCAAAGCCATCCTTCACGCGGTGAAGGTAGAACACATCCCCTTCGCTGATGGTCACGTCCGGAACGCAGGACTTTCTCAACACCTGTTCGAGTTGTTTACGTCCGGTTCCGTGATGCAGACCCTTCCCCCGCAACAGATGCACGTGGCCGGTGCTGTTCTTGCTCTGCACTGCAACACGCACAGGGCCTTTTGCGGAAAACTCCGCGAGGAGTTTGCGGGGATCAACGCCGAAGATCTCCTGCACTTCTCGCGTTGCATCCGGACGCGGAGTTTCCAGGAGTTCGACGGGAAGAAGGGTGTCGGCGATCACGGTACCTCCGGCCCGGATGAACTTCCTGATGACCTTCAGCGTGGACCCTTTCATATGCGTCACCGGGGGCAGGATCAGGACTTCGAATTTCTCATCCCGGATGCCGATGCCTCCCTTCCCTATTGTCGCTTCGGCCAGGACATCTTCGTCCACGAAATCAAAATCGTAGTGGAGGCGCAGCAACGTATCGGTCAGGTAGTTGAAATCGAATTCCGTAAGATTGCCGACTTCGGTT
Organism: Bacteroidota bacterium; assembly: GCA_020846365.1. Taxonomy (GTDB): domain Bacteria; phylum Bacteroidota; class Ignavibacteria; order UBA10030; family UBA6906; genus JAGDMK01. The sequence continues at coordinate 46,971 of JADLEA010000197.1, read as the reverse complement.
CGTTTCTGAGGCACATAATTGGCCCAGATGCTGTTCAGGGGATACAGGACCAGAACCTTGGCGACGTGTCTCCCTCCGGACAACAGGTGGCTGATGCGCGCCATGTACGACGTGAAGGCGGGATAGTGCTTCCACCATGTGTGATGGTAGAACTGCGAAGGCGGCCAATCCCGTTTGCGCTCGCCTTCGATGGAGTAGTGATAGCCGTGGTTGTTGAACAGGTTCACCCCGAGCACGTATTCCCAGTTCGCCATCCATTTCATCCGCTGGAGCGTGCAATCCCAGTACGACCCCCCCATGGATTCACACAACAGCCGCGCGCTGCCGAAGTGGTGCGCCGCGGAGCTGGCGAGCTTGAGGGCGACGTGCTGATCCGGCTCCTGTTCCGTGCCGATCTTGGGATAGAGATGGTCCACGCCGACGATGTGCATCTTTTCGAGGTAGCGGAAGATGTTTCCTTCGCAGCGCGCATGCATGCGCATCCACTCCTCAAAAAGAAGATGCCCGGTGAAGAGCACGTTGTTTCTGTCGCACCATTCCCGGATCTGTCCGTAGTAGGTCTCCGCATACTGCTCGGTGAGCGTGCGCCAGAAATCATAGCGGACGGAGGCCGTGCGGGGGCCCATGTCCAGATACAGCGCCGGGAGCCAGGGACGCAGATCATACCCGCGACGTTCACGGAAGATCTTGAACATCTGGCTCGTCCAGGGAATGACGTAGTTGTCGATGCCGACGTGATAGTAGTGCATGGCCGGCTCATCGGTGTAGAATCCAGGGACAGTCCCTCCGAAGTGCCCGCCGACCGCCTGCCGGTAGCGCTCGTGCGTCAGTTCGATGAACCTCTGTGTGGATTCGGGGTTCAGCGTGTCGATGTAATAGGGGATTTCCTTCTGGAGAAAATACAGGAGCCGCCATTTGCCCGCCGGGGCTTCCCAGGGGAGGACCTTTTCGAACGAGAGGTTCTGCGTGAGATCGATGGGATGGGTGATGGCGGTCTGAAATTCCTCCTCCGTACACCCGAATGCTGCCACCGGCCATGAATCCCCCGTATTGACGTAGCGGTTGTCCGTCGCTTCGAGGAAGGTGAAAAGAGGGCCGTCGACGTTCAGTGCCACCAGTTCGAGGTATTTCTGCCTGAGATGCGGATACCGGGTCGGAACTTTCCTTTGGGCTGTGCCGCTGGGCCAGTTCATTTCATCGTACACCCAGGCGTCAATCCCGATGGATTTTGCCATGTTCACGGCAGCCTTCACCTTCTCAAACCACGCATCGGAGACATACGGCACAGTGAGCCCGAAACGTCCGTGGATGAAGATTGCGTCGATTCCCTTCGCCTTGTACTCCTTCAGCTGCCACATCATCTCCTGCTCATCCATGTCCCCGTTCCAGAACCAGAAGGGGATAATGCCCATCGAGCCCGGGGGCTCGGCAAAATTCTCGCGGGTCAGGGGAACACCGTTGCGGACGTGTTCGGCAAATGCCATGGGAATCAACCTCTCATGCTTATGGTCGTGATGGCGTTCTCCAGGTCACCCGGCGTCAGAAGGCGACGGTCAGCGTGACACGGTGAGGAGATTCGAGAAACTCGTAACTGACGAACGAATAGTCGACCGAAACGAAGATGGACGAAAGTTGTTTCTGCAGGCCGACGCCGAACGAAAGGTTCCCTTCGGCGTAGTTGAAGCGATATCCCCCTCTGAGATGGATGAAGTCCATGAAGGAGTATTCCGCGCCCACGTGATAGCGTTCGCCGAAGTCGTTCGTATTCAGCGCTTCAAAGGACATGACTACCCGATGATCATCTCCCAGAGGGATGAAGCCGTCTTTCTCTTCCACGAGATCAAAGGATGCCCCCAGCCGGAAGACCAGCGGGAGGTCGTACCCTTCCTCTCTCGCGCCCTGATCGAGGAACTTGACCGATTCGCTGAAATTCTGGAAGCTCATGCCGAACCGGATCCCCTTGAAACCCGTGTTGTAGTACGTTCCCACATCGAAGGCGAATGCACCGGCCGAATAGTTGAAGAGCTTTTCGCGAACATATTTGCCGGTGAGACCGATGGCCAGCTGATCGCTGAACTCTCGTGCGAAGCTGAGACTCACCATCATGTCTCCCCCGCCGAACGTTCCGCCCGTGCGCGTGTCGCTGGAAGTTCCCTGGCCGCGGACAAGCGCTTCCTGGATGTTGCCGTAGTCCAGGGAGGCGAACCCAACGCTGACAATGCCGACGTCGGGAATCCGGACGCCGGCCGCGCCGGCTAAATACTTCAAGTCGACAAACCAGTTGTTATAGGAGAACGAGGCCTCAACGTTTTGGATGCCCGATATGCCTGCGGGGTTCCAGAACATGGAGTTCACGTCGCGGACCGCCACCACGCCGCACTCTCCGAGCGCGGATTGATGCCCGCCGATGCCGATCTTCAAAAACTGCATCACAGTCCGGCCAGCTTTGTTGAAATCCTCGCCGAGAGCACCACTCGTACCCAGGGCAAGGACACATGCGCATAGTGCCAGATGTCGTTTCATGGGTACTCTCCTCAGCGGATGATCACGAGTTTGCCGGTCAGCGTGCGGTCCAGTCCCGGCGTCGTGGAAATGACGTGGTACACGTACAGTCCGGGAGCCACAAGCAGACCGGAGTCGCTTTTTTTATCCCACCCTTCGCTGCCGTACACACCGCCCCGGGCGTCGGGCTTGTGTTCCAGAGTCCGGACCAGGTCACCGACGAGCGTGTAGATCTTGATCGTGCACGCTTCGGGCAGGTTCCGGAACTCCAGACCGAAGGGGTTGGCACGTCCGAAGCTCCGTTCCGGGTCGCCGTACACGTAGGGATTCGGAGCAACGAAAATGTCCATCGTGGGGACAGGCCCGGGTGCCGCACTCGTCGGGAGCGTCTTGTTCACGCTTCCGCTCTCGAGCTCGGGGATGCCGGTAATAACCGTGCCGTTCGCCGACGTCCAAGTCTTGGCCGGATTTGCGCTCCGATATGCCGAGACGTAGTAGCCATACCGGAATCCGAAGGTCACGGTGCTGTCGTTGTAGCGGTATCGCCCTTCCTGAGTGTCAAAGTACTGGGGGGCAGTGCCAATGGGGATGTCTCCGACGAGTTCCCATGCCTCCCCGCGAAAAGCGGGGAGTTCACTTTCGCTGGAGTACTGGAAATCCGTGGAACGGTAAATCCGGTACCCTGCAAGGTCCGTTGCACCGGAGTAGAAGGTTTGCCCCGACGCATCAAGGATCTGCGCCGTTTCGGCCTGTTTCTCCCACACGACCGAGATGATGGGGACGTCGGTGCCGAAGGATGCATTCACCGCGTCACACGTGGGCGGAGGCGGAGGTTCGGGGACGTCCGCGGCAATCGGCATGCCGCCGGCTGTGCCGCCCACTCCCCAAGCCACCGCCTGACGCGCAAAAGCCGCGTTTCTCCGGATTGCGGCAATCGAGCTGTCCGGGAAGTGCCCCTGGGGATCCCCGTTGATAGCTTCGTGCATGTCCATGACGCCGGCGATCTCCCCCACAATCACCCGGACAGAATCCCCCGGCGCAATCGTGTACGGTCCGTAGGAGAAGGTGTAGAAATTCTCCCTGTTACCGGAGTTACCAAGCGCCGCCTGCGTGTCGGCGGTCGTCGCGAATGTGTAGAAATCTCGGTGGCCGCGCATCAAATGGACAAACTTCTCGAGGTCCAAGGACTGGTTGTTCAGCTTTCCCCCTTTATGGGAATCCACGCGCAACACATCCGGCTTTGGCGTGAGCCGGGGTCCGCCGCCAGTCCTGGGGCTTGCATACAATGCAACCCATCCGAAGGCGGACGGGCTCATAAGCTCCGAACCGAATCGCGTCTGCCATTCCGAGGGGGTCTTCTCGGCATAGGTATTGAAGTGAGGCGGATACTTGCCGCCGTCGAAGTTCGTCGAGAAGACCAGCTCCCCATCGTCATGAATATGGTAGTAGTCGTGATACGCTTTCTGATCCCATCCGAATCCGCCCGCCATGATCGCATAGACGTCGTCATAGAAGTTGATCTGGCTCTTGGTGGAGACGGAGATGCCCGAGTGGAAGACGAAATACGCGTCCTTGATGGTCTGGCGGAACCGGGGGAGCAGAGAATCAGGCGGAAGAGCGCTCGTGTATGTGCAGACGATGAGACCGGTGTTCCTGAAGACGTAGTCGTAGATGATGAAGTCCCTGTATCCGGGGAAACTCCATGTGTAGGAGCGCCGGGTCACCGTAATGCCCAGATTGGTGTTCCACTGCGCCGTAATCAACTCTTCCGGCAGGAGCGGATCGAAACCGGGTCGATCGCTGAAATTCTCCACTCTCACCAGAGGTTGAAGCGCGTTCTCCAGCCCGTACGAACCATCCTGCAAACCGGTCGTCGAACTCTCGAACGCGTGCGGCGCCTGCAGGTAGGTGGGCGGCTGGCCAACCGTGATCACATCTTTCGCCACGATCCAGCACCCCGAACGGAAATTGTGGAAGTTCGCATTGGAGAAAGTGTTGACGGCCTTGTTCTCGTTGCCGATCGGATGGGTCCATCCTGCAAATCCCGGGAAGAACCCGAGCGGGGCATACACCTCGAAATCCCACGCTGCAAGACTTCCGATCATCCCGTCGTTCACAAGATTCTCCCATAGCCGTCCCCTCGTATGCTGCAGTTCGGCGCCCGGCTGGCTCATCGCGATGCCGGGGAAGATTGCGAGCAATGCAAGGAGGATCCATGCAGGGGTAATCCGGTCTACTCTCATGGTTCTATTCTCCATGGTCTCACAATTCGAGCGTTGCGCCGAACACAATCAGGCGGGGGAGATTTCTGTACTTCGCGAATTCCAGTATCGGAGCACCCGTGGCTGTCACGGATGGGATGTAGCTGAATCCGCTCGTCGCGAAGCGTGCCTGGTCTTCCGTGGATGCGCCGGTGAACGTCGGGAAGTTCAGCATTCTGGCGTTGAAGAGATTCCGCACCTCCATGTAGACCCCCACCCGCATCGAGGCACCTGCGATCACAAAATCCTTGCGGACTTTCATGTTGGTGTTCTGGTCAACGGGGCGCAGATACCGGTTCCCGCCGTTCTCGAAGGCGTCCCCGAGGAGTTTCTCATTCGGAAACACCGCGATGTAGTCAAAGGACACGCTGAGGTTGTCAAAGGCGCCTCCCAGGAACTGCGACTCGGGCGTTTCGTAGTAGAGACCGGCCTTCAGACGCGGGTTGTTGTAGGCGATGTCATCCCCGCTGGTGCCATAGGTGACGCGCGTTGGGGAGATGGAGAGCGGATCGCCGCCACGGCCATAGATGCCGATCTGGGTGGTGAAATTGACATACCCCCACATGGTCCCCCAGCTGTGCCTGGTCGGTTGCTTCCGGAGGGAGAGCTCGATCCCCCGCACATCTCCGTAGTTCCCGTTGCCGTTGGTCCGGTAGATCCCGATGGGGCTCTCAATTGTCACGACGCGGAGGGTGTTCCGGATGTCTTTGTAGTATGCGGTCACGCCGAGAATGAACTCATCAAAGAAGTTCCGCTCAATGCCGAGCTCGTAGGAGACGGTCTTCTCGGGCTTTGTGTTCCGGTTCCCGAGCACCCATGGGCTGGCCGTGCCTGTGACGATGAAGGACGTGAGGCTCCCCAGCGCCTCAGAATCATCCGTGCCTTCCCCGTAGTCACCGAACGGACCCCGCTCGAAAAAGTGGCCGTAGGAAAAATGAAGGACGGTGTTTTCGTCGATGGGATGGGAGATGCCCAGACGGGGGCTGACCTGCGCAAACATCTTGGTTGTGCCGGTCGCGCCGCCGAGTGGATCGAAGAGGTCGAGATACGTGACATCATTGGGATTGTAGAAATCCAGGCGGATGCCGGCATTCATGACGAACCCGCCGAATTCCAGTTTGTTCTGTACGTACACTGCGCCCTGGAACGGATTGTACGTATTGTCGTCGGTCCGGGGAGGCAGTTTGGACTCATTGTACTGATCCAGCACGTAGTAGGTGAACTCTGCGCCGGATTTCAGCTGCCAGTTCTTGTTGATCTGGCTCGAATAAAAACCGGAGAGCGTCCAGTCGGTGTTCTTACTGTCGAACCTGTAGTAGTAGCCGAGCGTATGGAAGCCCACCCTGTTCTGATTGCCGCCGATGGCATCACGGACATACGACTGCCCGGAAGCGTCGACGTATGTTTCGTACCCCCGCAGATTGTCCCGTGTCGCTTCCGTGGCTTCCCATCCGATCGGGTCGTCCGGGAACGGCTCCACGCGCCGGAGAGCAAACACGCGGGAGACTTTCACCTCCCACATGGTGGCCTCATCGACGACGTGGGTGAGCTTGAGGCTCTGCCCGTCGGTTTGCGACGTGGGAAGGCCATAGTAATCCATGTACGCATACCGTGAATCGAGGGCCATGTTCCGTGCCCAGTCATCGATGTTGTACCAGTCCACGCCCCAGGATGTCCGTTCCGTACCGAGGAATCCCGAGAGCAGGATCTTGGTGCCGGCGTCGAGATTGTACGAGAGCTTGGCGGTGCCGTCAAAGAAGGTCCCCCTGTCGCGATAGGCGTTCCCCATCAACGGCGCTTCGCTCCGGTACTTTCCGGACACAAAGAAGCGCATGGCATCGACGCCCGGCACGGGACCTCCGAAGCTGGCCTCTGCGAGGTAGCTGGGAATCTTGTCGTACTCTGTGAGCGGCTGATGGGTTGAGAGGTATTCCTGGTGGGCCTGTTCGGGCGACAGCGCGCAGTTGGGGTCGTTGCCGTATCTGCCTGCCGCATCCACCCATTGATCCGGGTTGTCGATCCACCACTGGAGATGCCGGGCGTGCGAGTTTTCCCAGTAGACGGGGGTTTCGGTGTCATAGAGGGAAGGTCCCCAGTGTTTCACTCCCGGAGGAGTGTAGCGTGCATCGAGGTAGAACTGGTATTGATCGCCTCCCTCTTTCGTAATGACGTTGAAAACCCCCGAACGGGCTTCGCCGTACTCGGCATTGAACGAGCCCGTGATGACCTCCAATTCCTGAATGGAGCTCAGGTTGATGTTGGTGTACGCCTCCTGGTTCATCGGATTCCTTGCCCGCGCGCCGTCCACCAGGAATGACACTTCATTCAGGGCTCCTCCGCGCACTCTGACGCCGCCCCCTTCGAAGTTGATGCTCGGCAGCGTCGTCACCACTTCCGAGACGCCGGTGGCGGGGCGGTTGATGATGTCGCTGGATTCGATAAACACGCGGGTGGCAGTATTATCCTTTTGCACCGGCGGCCGTTGTGCCGTGATGACCACCTCCTGGCCGATATCCAGGACCGTCTCCTCCATTGCGAAATTCACCTCCGTGGTCGCATCCACGCGCACGCGGACGTCGGTCACCGTGACGTCCCTGTACCCCACCTGCCGGGCTTTTAACACGTACACGCCCGGCGGGAGGTTGGCGATGAAGAAGTCGCCCTGCACATCCGTCGCCCCTCCGCGGCTGGTGCCCTGGACGAGGACGTTCACTCCGACCAGGGGCTCTCTGGTCTTCGCGTCGCTGACCCTTCCCGAAATCTTCCCGGTGTTGCCCTGTGCCCTGGCCGCGGGAGTACCCGGGAGAAAGACCAGCGCGGAGAACGCCAGCACGAGAACGGTGAGAGCCACAATTCTCGGCGATCGATCCATGGTGCACCTCCGTCTCAAGTTGAGCTTCGCAAACACAGCTGAGTATCGTTGACGGTGAACTCTCACTCCGTGATGATGCCTTTGACAAAACCTTCGTCTTTCGCAGCCGCGACCTGGAATGCGCGATCGATCTCTCGAAGGGGGAACCGGTGTGTGACCAGCGGCCCCATCTTCAACGTTCCCGCTTCGAGCATCGTCAACCCGGTGGTCATGCCCTCGACGTACATGCGCGGACTGCGCACAGGGCCGTTCACGATGGTGAATGCCATCCAGTTCCAGAATCCCCATGGTACCGCGCGGGGTTCGCCGACGTGAAAACCGAAGACCTCCAGTTTCCCTTCCATGCGGACGACCTGCCCCGTGAGGTCGAGCGTCGCCTGAAGGCCGGCCGCCTCCACACCAATATCCACGCCGCGCCCGCCTGTGAGGTCCTTCACCGCAGCGGCTACGTCCGTCTCTGCCGGGTCCATCGCGTGAGTCGCACCCAGCCGCAGCGAGAGATCCCGGATGCTCTTCCGGGTGTCGACGGCGATGACGGTGCCCGCTCCCCGCGCCCGGAAGATCTGAACCATGATGAGCCCCATGAACCCGCACCCTACGATGCACACGCTATCATTGAGCTGGGGATCTAGCTTGCGCACGCCATTTACCGAGCACGCGATGGGCTCTCCGAGCGCCTCCTCCAGGTTTGTCTCGTGACGGAGCCTGAAGGCGTAGTCGGCCTTCGATACAAAGTATTCAGCGTACGCTTTCCCTTCCGACCAGACGGCCACATGATCACCGGGAGCGAATCCGCTGACCTCAGCGCCTGCATGTTCCACGATTCCGGATGGTTCATGACCGATGAACCGGGGGTATTCCAGATCGGGAAGCTTTCCCTTCCAGATTTCTATCTCTGACGTGCAAATCCCGCAGGATGTCGTCCGGACAAGGATCTCATCCGGACCGGGGACGGGAATGGGACGCTCTTCCAGCGAGAAGCGGTGGGGCCCCTGGAGAAGAGCTACTGTCATCATCTTTGTCATTTGGTGTCCTGATTCTCATGTGCATCACCCCTGCCCACTCGCCGCTGCTGAGACCCGCTGTTCCCTGCTGCGGATCCCGGAAGCGGCGCCGGAGGAGGACTTGACTGCTGACCACCTCCGGTCGCCGTCTCTATCCCGGAGCATCCGGCTGAAGCGTCGGTACGGTTGGGCGACGCCTTTCCGGATACCGCGGTACCTACTTAAGGAGAACCATCTTCTTCGTTTCGATTACGCGGTTATCCACCTTCAGCCGGTAGAAATACAGGCCGGTTGCCAGGTTTTTGGCATTCCACGATACCTCATGCGAACCCGCCGCACGGACTTCATTCGCAAGCCGGGCGACCTCCTGTCCGAGCAGATTATGCACGGTGAGGGTGACCAGGCCGGATTGGGGAAGAGCAAACCGGATCCGGGTGGATGGGTTGAACGGATTGGGGTAGTTCTGGCTCAACGCGTAGGCCGCCGGAATTCCGGTTCCCATGTCGGAAACGTCGGACGGGCCGGTTGTCGCCTTGAAGTTGAGAACGGCCCACGTGACGGATGTCGCAAGGTTGTAGGAGCCGGGATCCGTTCCCCACGACGGTACGGGAACATTCGGGGGCTGCGCGTACGGAGAGTCGAGCACACTCGGCTGCCATGTCCAGTAGGCATATGCGTCACTATCGGCATCGAATGCATACGTCGAACCGACGCTGCCGCCCACGTTGAACCCTATTCTGGTGCCCAGGTTCACGTTGGGATTGTAGATGGCCATTTCGACATCCCACACGCCCGTCGTTGGATTGATCGTGATCGCCGAACGCGCCACATCCGATGCATAGAAGACCCGCTGGGTATCGGTCTCCGTCAGCATGAACTCATCCGGAATCCCGGTGACTTCGGTATTGTTCAGCGTGACGCTGTCAGCCAGCACGAGGAAGTGATACGGTCCGTCCGGCGCCGCGTAGACGTTGCCGTCGTACCAGCCCTTCATATCGATGCCCAGCCGGTTCGACAGGCTGATGAACAGCTGGTCTGCGGACCATTTCCCGCGCCAGTAGAGGTCGGTCGAGTCGTTGACGATCTCATCGATGTGCATGAAGACATACAGGGTTTCCTTCGACCACAGCAACCGGCCGGTGAGTTCGTCGAAATCCGGTTCGGCCAGTTCGCGCCCATAGTAATACGCGAACATATCGAAGCCGGTCGGCGAAGCCATCTCCGCTGTAGCCGCGTCCGTCCATTCCGGTTCCGTCATCTGACCATCGCTGGTGATTGCCTCGGGCGCAACCCGCGGCACGTCCACCTGCCTCCGGAGGTAGAGATCATCCATGCCCGGAGTGAACTGCAGTATTGCCCAGGTGACTGACGTGGCGAGGTTGTACGAGCCGGGATCCGTGCCCCACGAGGGAATGGGCACGTTCGGCGGCTGGGCGTAGGGGGAATCGATGACGCTTGGCTGCCAGGTGTAGTACGCGTAGGCATCGGAGTCAGCCTCGAATCCCTTCGTCGAACCCACGCTCCCCCCGATGTTGAAGCCGATCGAGCTGCCGGCCGCGATATGGGGGTTGTAGATAGCCATTTCGACATCCCACACGCCGGTGGTCGGATTGATGGCGATGCCCCAGCGCGCCACGTCCGACGCCTGGAATACGCGCTGCGTGTCCTCGGGGAAGCGCATGAATTCATCCGGTATCCCCGTGACTTCCGTGTTGTTCAGCGTGACGCTATCGGCAAGGATCAGGAAATGGTAGGGTCCGTCCGGCGCAGCGTACACGTTCCCGTCATACCATCCTTTCATGTCAATGCCCAACCGGCTGGAGATGCTCACGAACAGCTGATCGGCAGACCATTTGCCGCGCCAGTAGAGGTCCGTGGAATCATTGACCATTTCGTCGATGTGTATGAAGACGAACAACGTGTCCTGTGCCCACAGCATGCGACCGACATACTCATCAAAATCCGGCTCGGCCAGCTCGCGCCCGTAGTAGTACGCAAACATGTCAAAACCCGTCGAGGTCACAAGGTTCGCCCTCGCTGCGGTGTTCCAGGCCGCTTCGTCCATCACCCCGTCGATCGTGATTGCGGTAGGGTCCACTTTCGGTACATCCACCACCTTGCGCTGGTAGTCCTGCGCAAACGCTCCCATCGCCACAACCGTGAGGGCCACCAGCAGAAGCAGAAGTTGTCTTTTCATCTCAATCCTCCTTGGGATTGTGTACGGAGCATACTGATGAAACGTGGTTTGCAGCTGTGTACAGACTGTGTACCTCTTCTAGAAGACGTTCACCTCCCTTCGTTGAGTGCTTTTGACGTCACCAGACAGTGAAAAGCGCGTACGCATAGTTCGGCGTGGAGCGAAGCCTCCCTTCGCGGTCCCAATCCTTATTGGCGATCCAGAGCATGTAGCTGTACCCGCGTTCGAGCCCGCCCGCCGGGTATTCCGTGAAGGTCTGGGTGTTCGGGAGTTGCGTCCCGGCCACGATCGGGCCCCTGATGACATTGTTCACCCAGTAGATCGTCGTATCGGGAAGCTCGATGGCGGAGATCATTTCCCAGACCACATTGGCGACTTCATACGTCTGGCCCCGCACAATGCCGATGGCGGAGATCGCCGTGTCGACTCCCGCATCCCGGATCTGCCATGTGATCGTCGGGTTGTTCGACGTGCCGGTGTGTATCAGTCCCAGCGTCGCCAGCCTCCCATAAGGGCGGAAGTCGTCGATGTTGATAAACACGTCGGTCCGGCGGGTCATGATCGCGCAGCTTGCAGCCCGGACAAAGGCGGTGTCGTTGCGCGACTGGACGATGGCGGTGGCGGAGGTGTCCACTGTAAGCGTCCTCCGCGAGGCCTCCGGCAGCTGGCGCACCAGATCCCACGCATCGGCGGTCATCACCCAGTACGTGTACGTGGAGTCTTCCGTCAACTGGGACCGGGGCGTGCCTCCGAACTGTGCCGTCAGATCCTGCGCACCTGACGGGAGCTGTCCGATGGTGATGGGATAGCGGAGCGTGTTGCCGCTCTGCGCAACCAGCCAGGCAAGCGAGGCATCCAGCGCCGCTCGGGAACCGGTGTTGACGCCGAATGCCGCCACGTACCCGCCTACCCAGGTGACCTTCGGCGTGAACGTGCTGTCCTGTATTGCCACCTTCGACAGCCGTGTGGGACGTTCGGTGTACGGCGCGAGGGCCGTGTCCTCGTCAGAGGCACATCCCCCCATCAGGAGGAACGCCAGGAGGAACAGCGTCAGCGACGCCGTCGATTCCAGATTCTTGCGCTTCATGGCTCTCTCTTCCTGAGAATGGAACATTAGTCTTTCATCCCGCTCAGCGTGATCCCCCTGATGAAGTACTTCTGGGCGGCAAAGAACACGATGATAATCGGCAGGGTCGCTGTCACAGACGCCGCCATAAGCTGCCCCCAATCCGTCTGGTAGCGGTCCCGGAAAATGGCGAGTCCAAGCTGGACCGTTTTCATCTCGTCAGAGCTGACGACAATCAACGCCCAGAGAAAATCATTGAACACGCCCATGAACGTGAAGATCGCGAGGGTGGCGAGGGCGGGCCGCGAGAGCGGAAGGATGATCCGCCACAGCACGCCGAATCTGCTGCACCCGTCCAGACTCGCCGCATCCTCCAGATCACGGGGAATCGTAAGGAAGAACTGGCGCAGCAGAAAGGTCCCGAACGCCGACGCGAGCCCTGGAACGATCAGCGCATAGTAGCTGTCAACCCACCCGAGCCAATGCAGCACCATGAAGCTGGGAATCATCGTGACCTGTCCGGGGATCATCATCGTCCCGAGGAAGAGGTAGAACAGCACATCCCTCCCCCGGAACTGCAGCCTTGCGAAAGCATACGCCGCCATCGAACAGGTGATTAGCTGGCCCGCGGTCACGCTGAATGCTACAAACAGGCTGTTGAAGTAGTACCGTCCGAACGGCGCGGCCTCGAAGGCATTCACGAAATTGTCCAGCGTCGCCCGCTCGGGAATCCATCGGGGAGGATAGGTCAGAATCTCCGGCAGATCCTTGACCGATGTCAGCACCATCCAGAGAAACGGCGCAATGGTCGCGAGCGCAAGCCCGTACACCACCACGTGCAGCAGCACGCTTCCGCTGAGGGTCAACACGGTCCGTTTTTTCGCTGCTGGCATGTACGCCTATCCGTAGTGTACGCTTCCGCGCAGGTACTTCACCTGCACGAGGGTCAAGACAAAGACAATCGCAAACAGCAGGTACGCCACCGCGGAGGCGTATCCCATTTCAAAGTACTTGAATGCGTTTTCGTACAGGTAGAAGACCAGAACCTTCGTCGAACCCAGCGGTCCGCCGGACGTGAGCACGTACACTGTGTCGAAGACCTGGAACGAACTGATGATCGACATGACAAGAATGAAGAATGTCGTCGGGCTGAGCAACGGCAGCGTGATGTTCCAGAACTGCCGCACCTTCCCCGCGCCGTCGATCTGTGCCGCCTCGTAGTACTGCTCCGGAATGCCCTGCAGGCCGGCGGAGAACAGGACCAGGTTGACACCGAAGGATTTCCAAACTCCCATCAGGATCAGCGCAAACATCGCGGCCGTCGGGTCGTTGAGCCAGTTGACAGACGGGATACCGAACACACTCAACCCGTAATTGAGCAGGCCGAAGTTCGGCTCGTACACCCACCGCCAGATGACGGCAGCCGCGACCGGAGACATTACGACGGGAAGGAAAAAGGCGGTGCGCAGAATCCGCCGGCCGATGATCTTCTTGTTCAACACGTAAGCCGCGGCAAGAGCGATAACCATATTGAGCGGGACGGTGCCCAGAGTGTACAGAGCCGTATTGGAAAGGACGGACCAGAACTCCGGGTTCACAAGGATTGCCGCATAGTTGTCAAACCCGACAAAAGCCTGCTCCGCGCTGAACATATTCCATTTGTGGAAGCTCAGAAAGAACGAGAACACGACGGGGAACACGACAAACAGGGAGAAGACCAGTAGCGTCGGGGAGAGAAACAACACTCCCGCAATGATGTCTTTTCGCTCCCGGGCGCGGCGGGACTGCTGGTGCTGATCGGCGTGTGGAGTTGCTTTGACCATATGGTGACCGGTGATGCGCGTTCTCCCTGGTGTAAATGCTTACTTTCGGACGACTGATTCCAACAGGCGATTGGATTCCGCCGCTGCGCGACGCAGGACCGTCGCCGGGTCCTTCCGCCCCAGCGTTGCCTGCTCCAACGCCTCGGCAAGGTGTCTGCTGATCCTCAGGCTGTGGTAGTCGATCGGGCGCGGGGCAACGGCGAACTCCATTGATTCCACATAGGCCCGCAAAGGGGGATCCGTCTCCAGGTAGTCGTTGTACTCCTTGACCGAGCGGACCGCATGGCGGACCGGCAGATATCCCGATCGCATCGACCAGAACGCCTGCACGTCCGGCCGGAGCATCCATTTGACAAACATCCAGGTCTCCTTCGGGTGGCGGCTCTGCTTGAAGATGGAAAGATACTCACCGCCGGCAACCGTGGCGTTGCGCGCAGGACCCGCAGGCAGCGGGGCAACCGTCCAATCGAGATTCTTCATCTTCCTCCACCGGGGAATATTCCAGGGGCCATCGATCGCCATCGCCAGCGTTTTGGAAGCGAAGGCCACCTCGTAATCGATTGTAAAGGAGGAGAGGTTGAGATCATTGTAGATCTCTTTCCAGAGCGTGAGCGCCGTGATTGCCTCAGGACTGTCGAACAACACGCGAGACTGGTCGAGGGTGATGACATTTCCACCCGCCTGGAACAGGAACGGATACCACTGCCACACCATCCAATCGCCGTACGGACCGGAGTACGGGAAAATGGGGATGAAGAGGCCCATCTGCTCGAACTTTCCGTCGCCGTTCTTGTCCAGCGTGAGCTTGCGCGCCATCGCGCGAAGCTCGTTCCAGTCCCGGGGCGGCTGATCCGGATCCAAACCTGCGTTTCTGAAGAGCTCACGATTGCACAGAAGTCCCAGCGCAGTGGCCTCCATCGGCATGCTGTAGAGCACCCCGCGCCATTTCGCCTGCTCCATGAGGGCGGGGTATATATCCTGGAGGTCGGCCTGCGGGAGACTGTCCGGACCGCGGATGAACTCTTCCATGGTATAGATCGCATCGGCTTCAATGAGATCCTGCATAAAGTTGGCGTGGATCCACGAGACGTCGGGAGCTGTGTTGCTGTGCACGGCGGTGACAAGCTTCTGGATCAGGGCATCCCCTGTGGGCACGTATTGCGCTTTGACGGTGATACCGGGATGCTCCTCCTCGAATTTCTTGATCAGGTCCTGCAGCGCCGGCACGGTCGAAGACACCAGGCTGTGCCAGAAGGTGATCTCCACCTTTCCCGACCGGTCTTCTTCCTTTCCTCCGCATGCGGGCAGGAGAATGCTCATTCCCGTGATGAGGGTCGTGATGAGCAGAAGATGCAGGTTGCGCGCGATGCGCAGCGAGCAGGTATGCGCTGAGAGCGGGGGGATGTTCATCAAAGTGCCTTTGCACAATCGTTTGTGCATGAAAGGGACATTTTTGGAGACGAAGGGCATTCGTTCAGAAACATGCGTGGTGGTACTAGTCCTGGATATGTCTTGAGTTACGGAACAGCTGCAAGATCAGCAGCGGAGTGAACATCTACCCGGGCCACAGACTCACGAACGATCAGGTGTGGCTTGAGGACAATCTGCCGGGGGTCTAGCTTTTTCGGACTCCGGATCTGCTCAATGAGAAGCTTCACGGCTATTTCGCCGATGGTCTCCTTGGGTTGGGCGATGACGGTTATGGGGCATCGGAAAAAGTCCGCCGATTCGACTTCATCGAAGGCAATGACGGAGATATCTGTGGGGACTTCGAGGCCTTCCTCGAATATAGCTTCCAGCGCGCCGAGCGTGATCAGATCGCTTGTGGTGAAGATTGCGGTCGGCCGTTCACTTCGACGGAGCAGGAACTTTGTCTCGATGTAACCATTCTGTTTCCGGAAATCCTTCCCGAGTATCAGCGATTCGTCAACAGGGATATTGTGGTGCGAGAGCGCGTCGGTGTAACCGCGCAAGCGCTCGTTGCTCGTGTAAGTGCTTGGTAGACCTTGAATTATGGCGATACGGCTGTGCCCCCGCGAGATCAGAAACTCCACGGCTTCCCGAGCGCCGCCATAGTTGTCGATGAGAACCGTGTTGGCGGTGAGGTCATTGAATACACGATCGACGAGCACAAGGGGAACGGCATGTTCTACAAAAAAACCAAGGTGACTGTTCTTCTGTCCGACAGGCAGGACAATCATGCCGTCCACGCCTTTGCTGTACAGGAGGTTGACATGCTCGACCTCCATCTGCACATTTTCATCGGTGTCGCACACGATCAGACTGTACCCGAGTCCGTGCGCAACCACTTGTGCGCTCTTCATGATTGAGGCGAAGAACGGATTTGACAGATCGGGCGCGACCAGCCCGATCGTGTGCGTTCGCTTCAGCCGCAACCCCCTCGCCAGCTGGTTTGGTCTGTAGTTCAGTTCCCTCGCAGTCTTCTGCACAAGCTTCTCCGTCGCCTCGCTGATCCTGTACTTCGCAGATTTCTTATTCAGGATCCGCGAGACGGTGGAAACTGACAGCCCTGATTTCCTGGCTATGTCGTGCAAGGTCGCCGGCAACATCCCTCCAAGCCGATTACAGGCAAATGCGCACAAACGTTTGCGCTATTATACGACATCTATCTCCCGTTGTCAAGACATTTCGCACAAAATCGTGACAACGGTGTCAAAACGCTCCGTAACATGATGAATAATAAGGCATTACGGATGCACCTCCAGACTAGATTTTGACAAACCACTTGTTGCGCCACATGACCAACGCAAGGATGTACAGGGCAAGAACGAAAGCCAGCGCGAACAACAACGAGGCAACCGGGGGAGAAGTCAGCGGAAGAAATGCTCTCTCGTAGATCTCATCGTGAAGCGACAGCTGTTGTCCTTCCCTCAGACTAGCAGGGAGTATCCACAGCACCGTCGCGAGAAGCTCGGAGACGACGAACACCGTGATCGCGTTGCTGCCGTACACGCGGAAGGGAGTCACCGGCGCTTTCCACCTCCGGATGTCCACGAGCCAGTACAGAACACCGAAACAACCGAAGGCCCACCCTCCCGTGTAGAGGACGTACGAACTGGTCCAGAGGTTCTTGTTGATCGGAAACCATGTGTTGGCCAGTAATCCTCCGGCGATCAGCACCGCTCCCGTGACCAGAAACCGGCGTGTCTTCTCCACGCCTTCGCGCTCCGTGCGGAGCCAGTCTCCTCCGAGAGTTCCAAGCAGCGTCGTGGCAATCGCCGGAAGCGTACTCAGGATCCCTTCCGGATCGAAACCCTCGGCGGGAGCATAAGTCCAGGTGTGCGAACCCAATAACGAGGAATCAATGTACCAGCAAAGATTGCCCGCCGGCTCCAGGAGTCCACTCCCGTGGCCGGGAACCGGTATCAGGATCATAGCGAGCCAGTATCCGATCAGTAACGCAGCGATGGTCCATATTCGCGCGCCCCTGCCTGCTCTCAGAATGAGCATTGCGCCGGCAACAGCGTAGCAGACCGCGATGCGCTGCAACACACCGGGGAGCCGGATTGTGGACCAGGAGAAGGGAGCGTCACCGAAGAGCCCGAAAGGAAATCCGTTCACCACCAGGCCCAGCATGATCAGAATTGCGGATCGCCGCACGACGTGGAAGAAGAGCGCAGTCCGGTCTTCCCCCCGCTCCAAGCGCCTCGCAAAAGAGAACACCATTGAGACACCGACGATCCAGAGGAAGAACGGAAATATCCAATCGGTCAGCGTGCAACCGTGCCATGCCGCATGGCGCAGCTGGGTGAAGGAGTCTTCGAACGATCCCGGGTTGTTCACCAGGATCATGGCGGCGATTGTCACCCCTCGGAAAACATCCAGCGAATCCACCCGTTGACGTGATGCATCCGTTGCTCGTTGCATGCATACCTCCTGTCCGTAGAAACGCCCGTATGGTATCACGCAATCACGTCACAAGCAACCGTTCGTTTGACTTTCTGTTTTCTTTCTTCTACACTCGGACACACAACGGGCTTTGCGCCGGGAACCGGTGCCGGCGACCGGAAGACCATTCGCTGGCCGTCGCGATCGTGCAAACCGCCCTGATGTTGCACGGTTCCCGGAGCTCGCGCACATCCGCATGGAGCACCCCCTGATGAAACAACGCGGCATTTCCTTTGTGTTCGCCGGCCCGCTTGTGCTGGTCGGCATCGTCCTCCTCTTCATCCTGTTTCCCGCTTCGGCCCACGATCCCGCAGACCCGTCCCAGTACGTGAATCCTTTTGTCGGGACAACGAGCGGCGGCAACACGTTTCCCGGCGCGGTGCGGCCATGGGGGATGGTGTCCGTGAGTCCGCACACCGACCTCTTCACCCCTTCGGGGTACACCTATGGGGAGTCCTGGTTCTACGGCATGGGGCATGTCCACCTCAGCGGCACCGGATGCGCAGATCTCGGCAGCGTCCTCGTCACTGCCGCCCGGGGGCAGGTTCGCACGTCGCCCGAGATGTACCGTACACCCATGGAGGATGAACACGCAGAGCCGGGGTTCTATGCCGCGCGTCTCCCCGGACTGCACCTCAGGGTTTCTGCAACGGCAAGCGAAAGAGCGGGGATAACGCGGTTTGAGGCGGAAACTGACGGCGACGTCTTCATCCTCCTTGACGCCGGGCGGAGCCTGAGTCTGCTTGGCGGCGGGAGCGTTGCGTGGCTGGACACGACCCTCCTCGAGGGCTTGAACCGCGGAGGTGGTTTCTGCGGTGAAGCAAACCGTCACGACATTTTCTTCTCCGTACGCATCTCAGCCACTCCGCTCGCGAGAGGCACATGGATTGATTCCACAATTTTCCCCGACCCCGCCGCTTCAGCCGACGGACGCCCGGTCGGTGCCTGGCTCCGGCTTTCTTTGAAACAGGGAGAAAGCGTCGAGGTCCGCACAGGCATCTCCTATGTCAGCACCCAAAACGCCCGCCTGAACAGGGAAACAGAAATCGGCGACACACCGTTCGACGAGGTTCGCGCAGAATCCCGCCAGGCGTGGAACACGGTCCTGAACCGTGTAAGACCGCACGGTGGCTCCCGCGAAGCGCGCGTCAAGCTCTTCACCGCGCTCTACCATTCCTGCATTCATCCGAACATCATCGACGACGTCAACGGCGAATTCCCCAGGATGAGACGCCAGGGGATCGGCACATACCGGCAGAGAAACCGGTATACGGTGTTCTCCCTGTGGGATACCTATCGGACCCTTCATCCTCTGCTCACGCTTCTGTATCCAGAGCGTCAGACTGCAATCGTGCAGACCATGCTGGACATGTACACTGAGTCCGGCTGGCTGCCCAAATGGGAACTGGGTGGAAACGAGACCTCTATGATGGTCGGCGATCCGGCCGTGCCGGTGATCGCCGACTCCTATATGAAGGGATTACGCAGTGTCGACACAGCCGCCGTGTTCGCGGCTCTCTGGAAGGGGACAACACCCGGAGCCGATTCCATCCGCCCGGGCTACGATGACATGGTCCGATTGGGTTTCATTCCCGTCGATCAGGATACTTCACAGACGTGGTGGACCTGGGGGCCGGTTTCAACGATGCTGGAATACTGCGTTGCCGATTGGAGCGCAGCGCGCGTCGCAGATGCGATGGGCAAGCAGAAGCAGGCCGGGACACTGGACCGGCGTTCGGGCCTGTATGTGAATCTCTTCGATCACGAAACAGGGTTCCTGCGTCCACGCCTTCGCAACGGTTCCTGGCTCGTACCGTTTAATCCGCTCGCCACCGAGGGATCCGGCAGCTGGGAAGGGTCGGGAGGCCCTGGATATGTCGAAGGAAACGCGTGGACATACACATGGTTTGTTCCCCATGACGTTGCCGGCCTCGCCAACCTCTTCGGCAGCACAGACCGGTGTGCGTCGAAACTGGATTCCTGTTTCCGGCTCAACCATTTCACCATCAACAATGAACCGGATATCGCATATCCGTACCTCTTCACCTATTTCCCGGGCTGGGAGCATCGCACGCAGGAGATCGTCGACAATCTCTGCAGAACTGCTTTCGGCATCGGCCCGGACGGCCTGCCGGGGAATGATGATGCGGGGGCAATTTCCGCATGGTTCGTCTTTTCAGCGCTCGGGATCTACCCCGCTTGTCCGGCTTCAAATGAATATAGACTCGGCGTGCCGCTCTTCGAATCCGTGGAACTCGATCTCATGGACCAGCACGGCGGGCAGCATACGCTGAGAATACACAAGGCGATACGACCCGATTCACCCGTAACCGGCGCGGCGGCGATCTGGAACGGCACTCCGCTGCCGGTACCCGCTGTCCGGCATGAACAGCTTGTACAGGGTGGAACACTCGAGTTCCTGATTCCAGGTGACCGCCGGCAGTAACGCGACGAGCATGCCGCACGAGCACATCTTGCAAGCACAAGCATGGCCCGCATCGGGAGAGCACGCTTCACCGTTGCGGGCCCGGGGTCTCAACCCCCTAACCGCTTCAGGCGGAGCGAGTTGCTGACGACACTCACGGAGCTGAATGCCATGGCGAACGCAGCGAGCATGGGGTTCAGCATTCCCAGGGCCGCAAGAGGAATCCCGATGACGTTGTAGATAAAGGCCCAGAAGAGATTCTGCTTGATCGTCCGCAGTGTGCGGCCTGAGAGCCGGAATGCGCGGGCGACCCCGCTGAGATCTCCGTTCATGAGCGTAATCCCCGCTGTCTCCATGGCCACGTCGGTCCCGGTTCCGATCGCTATCCCGATGTCTGCCTGCGCCAGCGCGGGCGCGTCATTGATGCCATCTCCCACCATGGCCACGATCTTTCCGCGGCTCTGGAGTGCCTTGATATGCCCGGCCTTCTGCTCGGGCAGGACTCCCGCAATCACCGTGTCGATCCCGGCCCCTGCAGCTATGACCTTCGCCGCCGTCTCGTTATCGCCGGTAAGGAGCACGGTTTCCAGGCCCATAGCCTGAAGCGCGCGAATGGCCTCAGGGGATGTCGGCCGGAGCGTGTCTCCCATCGCAATCACTCCCGCAACGGTGCCATCAATGGCGACCACCACCGAAGTTTCCCCTCGGGCCGCGGCGCGCATCACTTCCGCTTCCACTTCGGGACCGCTCCGAATGGCATACTCCTTCATGAAGGGGAGATTACCGACAAGCACGGGCGTTCCATGAATGTCTGCCGCAACGCCGAGGCCGGTGATGGACTGAAATGCGCCGGCTTCTTCGAGTTGAATCCCATCGCGTTCCGCCGACCGGACGATCGCACGGGCGAGCGGATGCTCGGACAGGCGCTCCGCTGACGCGGCCATGGTGAGAAGGTGCGACGCTGTGGTTCCGTTCAGCGGGATGACGCCGGTCACTTCGGGTTTGCCCATGGTAAGCGTTCCGGTTTTGTCGAACACCACGGTACGGACCTCGCGGGTGCGTTCGAGGCTTTCCGCATCCCTGATGAGAATTCCCATCCGCGCACCCACGCCCGTCCCAACCATGATTGCCGTCGGAGTCGCCAGCCCGAGTGCACAGGGACACGCAATGATGAGCACCGCGATGAAGTTGATGAGCGCGGGCGTGAACGGAAGCCCGCCCACGGTGTACCAGAGCACGAAGGTGATTGCCGCAATCGCGATGACGGCAGGGACAAACACCGAAGCAATTTTGTCAGCAAGGCCCTGCACGGGAGCCTTGGATCCCTGCGCGTCTTCCACCAGGCTGATGATGCGGGCAAGAACAGAATCCTTGCCGATTGCGGTTGTCCTGAACTCCATGCTGCCGTTCAGATTCACAGTCCCGCCCACCACTCGCTCCCCTGCCTTCTTCTCGACGGGAAGACTCTCTCCTGTCATCATCGATTCGTCGATGACGGAGAATCCCCTGGTGATGACGCCGTCCACAGGAATACGTTCTCCCGGGCGCACCAGGATCACATCGCCAACAGCGACATCCGCGATGGGAATCTCCGTTTCGATCCCGTCCCTGAGTACCCGCGCGACGTTCGGTTGCAGGGCAAGCAGTTTCCGGATTGCGTCGGAGGCGCGCCGCTTCGCCGATGCCTCCATCAACTTGCCGAAAAGGATCAGCGTGATGATGGTTGCCGCGGTGTCGAAGTACACCTCGTGCGCATTTCCGAACGAGCCCAGAACCTCAGGGAAAAGAACTACCAGCGTGCTATACAGGTACGCTGCGCCCGTGCCGACGGCGACCAGCGTGTTCATGTCGGCCGTGCGATGGCGAACGTTCGTCCAGAGACTCTTGAAGAATCTCCTGCCAGGAACGAACATGACGACAGAGGTGAGCAGAAACAGAATCCTGTTGGTGGTCTCCATGGAGAGCGGTGCCTGGCGCATGTACCAGTCGGTCATGCTGACCATGCTCAGGACCATGATCGGCAGCGCCAGGGCTGCGCTCAGGATCGTGTCGGATCTCAGCTTCTTGAACGCCTCCCCTTTGGAAGCCGAGACGGTATCGGGAGTGCCCCCCGGGCGTTCCTTGCCGGCCCCGGGGCTCTCATCCGGAACAACGAGGGTGTATCCCTTATCCTCAACCGCCTTCCGGAGGGCCTGAACCGACGCAATCGAGGGGTCGTAGGTGATCCTGGCTTTTTCGGACGCAAGGTTAACTGCCGCGTCCTGGACCCCCTCCACCTCTTTCAGGGCTTTTTCCACGCGCAATACGCAGCTGGCGCACGTCATCCCTTCCACCGGGAGGCTGATGGTTTTCGCTTTCTCTTGTGTCGCCGCCTTCATACTCTCTCCTCATTGATGGTTACACCACCAATATACGGTCGGCAAGCCCCGAAGGCGTTATACAATTTCAGGATTCTTTAATACCCGTTCGGAGAGCTACTGCGGGTCGCGGGAGGTTTCTGAAGAGGAGGAAACCCTGTCCAGCGGTTTACGCGTGTTCCTGACCAGCTGTTTGAACTGGCTGGGAGTCAGACCTGTAACTTTCTTGAACTGGTTCGAAAGGTGCTGGACACTGCTATAACCGACTTTGTAGGAGATCTCGCTGAGGGTAAGCTCTCCGTACTTCAGGAGTTCTTTGACCAGCTCGATGCGTTGCAGGATGGCATACTGTTCAATCGTCATGCCTTCCATCGTGGAAAAGAGCGCGCTCAGACTCTGGTACTCCTGCCCGAGTTCACGGGCGATGAAGGCCGAGGTCTTGGCCGGTTGGTCGTTCGTCTGCCGCTCTTCCCTGACGAGCTTCAGCACCGCGTGTCTGATCCGCTCGATTGTTTTGGTCCTCTTGTCCTCGATGAGTTCGAACCCGTTCTGCCGCAGCACTTCTTTCACCTCCCCCGTTCTGCGGGAATCCAACGTTCCCGTCACAACGACTTCCCCGAGAGTGATGCTGCGAACATCCAGACCCAGACGTTGAAGCTCATCGCGGACAACCTTGATGCACCGGTCGCATACCATATTCCGTACGAGCAGGGTCGTTGTTGCGGGTTGGGGCGGTCGGCGATCAGGGCGAGTGCGCAATGACGTGGACTCAGGTTTCATACTGCGCCGGATGAGAACGTTGTGCGATAGGAAGTGTGTTCAAAAGGTACGGACATCCGTTCTTCTGCGCAACAGGGGCAGGCGGCAAGGGTGCGCGCACATCCCCGCCATGTGAGAGGTCTGGGGCTGAGGGGTTTGCCATGGAGGCATTCACATCGTTTGTATAGGGCACGAGGGCCGTGCAGCTGACCGTTCCGCCAGGCGTTTTGGCATGAAGGCGGGCAAAAACACTCATGCCGGCCGCGCCACTTGATCAGCGAAGCCGGCATGTTCATTTCCTTTCGCCACACAGCACGCGTGCGTATGCGTCTTCCTCTTACCCTACGCCCCGGCCTTCTCTGGTACGGGGACTCTCACGAGCCGGTCTGCCGCGACCTCCCTCTCGACCTCCTCAGCGCCTTCGTCAACCACATGCGACGCCCGAGTGAAGCGGGCGAGCAGCGTGTACAACACGGGGACGAGCAGAAGTGTCAGGAATGTGGAAAAGAGCACCCCGCCCACGATGGCCAGGCCCAGGGGGGTTCTCGACTCACCTCCCGCTCCGAGCCCCAGAGCAATGGGCAGAACGCCGAAGGTGGTTGAGAAGGAGGTCATCAGGATCGGCCGCAGCCGGATTGTCGCCGCCTCGATAACGGCGTCAAGGAGAGCCTTCCCCTGCCTTCGGAGCTGGTTGGAGAACTCTACGATCAGGATTGAGTTCTTCGTGACGAGCCCCACGAGCATGATCAGCCCGATCTGCGAGTAGATGTTGAGCGACTGTCCGAAGATGAAGAGTGTCAGCAACGCTCCGAACACGGCCAACGGGACTGCCAGGAGGATGGTGAACGGGTGGACAAAGCTCTCGAACTGTGCCGCGAGCACCAGGTAGATGAAAATGACGGCGAGCACAAACATGAAGTACAGGCTTGTGCTGGAGGTCTTGTACTCGAGTG
Organism: Bacteroidota bacterium; assembly: GCA_020846365.1. Lineage (GTDB taxonomy): Bacteria > Bacteroidota > Ignavibacteria > UBA10030 > UBA6906 > JAGDMK01. The sequence continues at coordinate 22,843 of JADLEA010000197.1, read as the reverse complement.
ACTGGCCCGCAAAATCCCTCTTCACGCCCGCGGGCAGCTTTTCCGCCACGATGCGGTCGAGATCGTCGAGGGCCTGACCCAGACTCACGCCCGGGACAAGCTGTGCCGTCAGGGTGGCCGACCGCACTCTGTTGTAGTGATTGAGCTCTTTCGGGCCGAGCGTTTCATCCACGTGGACGACATTTGCGAGCTGCACGAGGCCGGCTGTCCCGCGCACATAGATCTCCCGGATGGCATCGGGTGTTGCGCGGGCGGATGGGGTCATCTGGAGGACAACGTCATACTGCTTGGTCCCGCGTTTGAACGTCGTCACTTCCCGGCCACCCAGCATCGTCTCGAGCGTCGTGCCGATATCGGTCACCGAAACGCCGAGCCCGGCCGCACGTTCCCGGTCAATGTTCAGGTCCAACTGCGGTTTGTTCAGCCGCAGATCGGTATCCATGTTGACCAGATAGCCGAGTTTGGACGCCTCACCCATCATGATTCCCACTGCCTGGCTCAGTTCTTCGTATGTCTCGGCCTGCAGCACATACTGCACCGGACTGAAGCTAACGGATCCTCCCAGGCTGGGCGGATTGATGACGAAAGCGAGGACGCCGGGGATTGCCAGGAGTTGAGGAAACAGCTCCTGCACGATTTGCTGCTGGCTCTTGTCGCGCTCCCCCATCGGTTTAAGCGCCAGAAACATGAAGCCGTTGGTGACGCGCCCCGGGCCGCCAAACGAAAGTCCAATGGCGGAAAAGAGCCCGCGGCGTTCCGGCAGTCCGAGCACGCGCTGTTCCACCTGGCGCATGTATTTGTCGGTGTATTCGAGCGTCGCGCCCTCAGGGGCGATGACGATCCCGAACCCCACGCCGCGGTCTTCCACAGGCACGAGCTCGCTGGGGAGCATGCGGAAGAGCAAAACGCTCAACGCGATGGTGGCAACTCCTCCCGTGATCATCAAAGCTTTGTGTCTCAGGCTGAAGCGCAACGCCTTGCCGTAGATGTCGTCGAGCCAGTCAAAGAACTCATCGAAGGAGCGCGAAGACCATCGTGCGCTCGTGCCATGCAACGGTCGGAGGATCTTCGACGAGAGCATCGGCGAGAGCGTAAGCGCAACGAAGCCCGAGATCAAAACGGCGACCGCAAGCGTAATCCCGAACTCGTTGAAGAGCCGTCCCACGGAGCCGGTCAGGAAGGCCAGCGGCACGAAGACGGCGACGAGTGTGATGGTGGTAGCGACGACGGCAAAGCCGATTTCCTTGCTCCCGTCAAATGCCGCACGCCTTCTGTCCTTGCCCAGTTCGATGTGACGGTAGATATTCTCGAGCACGACAATCGCGTCATCCACGACGAGACCGATGGCGAGCACGAGCGCCAGGAGCGTCAGGATATTGATGGTGAATCCTGCAAAGTACACGACCGTCAGGGCGCCGATGATGGAGATGGGGATGGCCACCGTGGGAATAGCCGTTGCCCGCAGGCTTTTCAGAAATGCCAGCACGACGAGGACCACGAGACAGACGGCGATGATGAGCGATTCGACTACTTCGTTGATCGATTCGTTGATGAAGGTGGAGGAATCGTATGCGAGATCCAATCGCATTCCCGCAGGAAGGAGCGTCGCCAGCTCGGGCATCGCTTTCCGCACTTCCGCCGCGACATCCACCGTGCTTGCCTTGGACTGTTTCACGATTCCGAGCCCTACGGCAGTCTGACCGTTGTACCGTGCCACGGTCCGTTCGTCCTCGGCGCCCACCTGCACTTCCGCAACATCGCGCAACCGCACAATATCATCGTTGTTCCGGGAGATGATGATCGCGCCGAATTCCTCGGGTGTGGTCAGCTCTCCCCGCGTGCGGACGGAGAATTCGCGCTCCACCCCTTCCACGCGTCCTCCGGGGATCTCGGCATTCTCTCTCCGGATCGAGGACTCAATATCCTGCGTCGTGAGACCGTGTGCAGCCATGCGCAAGGGATCCAGCCAGACGCGCATGGCATAGCGCCGTTCACCGCCGATAAACACCGACCCCACGCCGGTGAGGCGCTGGATGCGTTCCTTCAACACGCGGTCCGCAATGTCGGTGAGCTCCAGTCCGTTGTGTTCCGGACTCGAAAGGGCGAGCCAGACGATGGGCTGGGCATTGACGTCGACCTTGGAGATCACCGGATCTTCAATCTCGCGCGGGAGGCTGCCGCGCACACGTGATACCCGGTCCCGCACGTCATTCGCCGCCTCATCCACCACCCTGTTCAATTCAAACTCGATGGTGATGACAGAGCCCTGTTCACGACTGGACGACGTCATGGTCTTGACGCCCTCCAGGGTCGCAAACTGCTCTTCCAGGACGTTCGTAATTTCGGTTTCCACGACGTTTGGACTCGCGCCGCGGTAGAAGGTGACGACAGAGATAATAGGCGGATCGATGTCCGGATACTCGCGCACGGGGAGCCGGGAGAACGAGATGATGCCGAACAGGAGGATGCCGAAGCTCATCACGGTCGCAAAGACCGGACGCTGAATGGATATGGTGCTGATCTTCATAACGCTAGTTCCCCTTGGGTGTTGTGCCGTTCCCGGCAGGGGGCTCGCTCATCATCGGGAAGACCTTCCCCCCCTCGAACAGCTTCTGGTGCCCTGCCCGCACGACGACCATACCGGGCTTGAGCCCTTCCAGCACCTCCACGGATTTCGCGGACCTGGTGCCCAGTGTCAGCACGGCGCGGGCGACGGTGCTATCGGGGTTCACCACGAAGGCAAAGGACTGATCGCCGCTGCCGAACACCGCTTCGCTGGGGATCGTCATGGCGTCTGGGCGCGCGCCCAAGACGGCGGAAACGTTCGCGGACATGCCCGGACGGTACTTGAGGCCGACATTCTGCACTTGTGCAACGATGCGTGCGCTCCGGGTGGTCGGGTCTATGATCGGCTCAATCACGGTGATGCGTCCGTTGAGATGCGAGCCAGGGAAGGCCGGACTGGAGACTGTGACGGTGGCTCCCGGGGTGAGTTTCGAGAGGAATCGTTCCGGTGCAGAAAAGATCACGCGAATCTGACTGATATCCGCGAGGTCAGCAATCACCTGTCCGGCTCTGAGAAACGTACCGACGCTGACCCGGCGGGCACCGATGATGCCCTGGAACGGCGCCACAACTCTTGTCTTGTCAAACCGTGCCCGGGCTACGTCCAGGTTTGCGTCTGCCACCTTCAGCGCGGCCGCCGCGTCGTCCAGATCCTGCGGCGCTCCGGCACCCTGATCCACCACGCTCTTTACCCGCTGGTAGGTGGCCTGGCTCTGCGCCCGGAGTGCCTCAGCCCGCGCGACCTCGGCGGCGAGCTGCGCATCGTCGAGCTGGGCGATGAGGCCGCCCCTGGGAATGGTGCTCCCTTCTTTGAAGGGTAGACTCTTCACCGCGGCGTCGATTTCTCCCACGACGGTAATCGCCTCGATCGCCTCGATCGTTCCAATGGCCTCGAACTTGTCCTCCACCTTTTCCACGACGACGTTACTGACTTCGACGGGCATGGGTGGCATGGAGAACCCGTGGCCTTCCGCGGATCCTCCGCATCCCTGCAGGAACATCAGTCCGGCTCCCGCGGCGACAACGGAAACGAATCCTATGAGCGGCATTCTCTTACTGAACATACGTGCACTCCTCTCTTCTCTCTAGCGCGCGTGTCTTCCACGCGTATTGTTCGACAACCCCTGCGTCGCGCATTGCGCGTCGGGATGCGATTTCTTACCGGCGTATCCCACTCCCGGTGATGTTCTCCGGCCGGTCACTGCCGTGACAATGCCGGATCGTACGCGCCCGAGGTCAATTGGCGCAGCGTGGCCGCGCTTTTTGCGCTTCGGACAAGTGCCTGTGAATAGCGTTGTTGCGCAACGGCAAAGTCCGCACCCAAACGCACGAGTTCGAAAGCTGTCGAGCGTCCATTCTGAAATTCGATCAGGCCGATGCGCACCTGTTCCTGAGCCGCCGCGACCCCGGCCCGCGCAGCACTCAGCCGTTGCTGGCCGTGCATCAATTCGCGGCAACTCGACCGGACCTCGGCTTCCAGGATCCGTTCTGCCTGCACATATCGCTGCTCGGCAATCGCAACTTCCGCGTCGAGGCGATCCGACTCACCCAGTCCGGTCCGGAAGCCGATGGGGACGAGGACTTCCAATCCGACATGCCAGTTCGGGAAATCGCGATTCACCGCCTGCCGCAGCGCATCGCTTAGCCCCCCGCTCACCGTCGTTCGCAGCGTGTCGCTGCCGAAGACCACATCATGCGGGCTTCCGGAAAGTCCGCTGCCGCCGATGGATCCGACGAGGTCCACGCTGGGGAGAGCTTCCCAGGACGCGGCACTGGCCATGGTGCGGCGCGCATCCAACTCCGCCTTCGCCGCACGCAGGTCCAGATTCCGGGTTAACGCCTCCCGGACCAGCGTGTCAACTTCTCCCACGGTAAACGCATCCGGCGGCTGATCGGCCGATTTGAAACGCTTCTGGCCTGCCGCCGGCCTCACGCCGACAACGATCGCAAGCTGATCCGAAAGACGGTCGAGCTGTTCCTCCCGGTCCAGCAGAAGGATCTCCTGTTCAGCGAGGAACGTGCGGGCGTTTGCGACCTGACTCGGCCCGATGAGGCCGGTCTGAGCCCTCAGCTCGGTATCCCGCAAGAACGCTGCCGCACGATCGCGCGTGAGTTTCTGCACGGCATAATCGCGTTCTCCTGCGTAGAGATCCCAGTAGACGAGATCCACAAGGGTGGCGAGAGCCAGGCGTTCCTGGGCTAACCGTGCTTCGGCTGCCGCAAACTGTTGCTCCGCATTGACAAGGTTCTTTCGCGCGGATACGGTGAATCCGCGGAGCAGGGGTTGGCGCAGCGTGAGTTGCCCTGAAGTGGTGTACTGCGGTGTAAGAAACGCGAAAGAGGAATTCGTATTCAGGCGTGAGGCGTCGATGGATGCCCCAAGCATGGTGCCGGATGGGAGAGTCCACTGCAGGCCGGCACCTCCGTCGGCCTGGAGTGTGTGGAGAACTGATGCTCCCGCAAAGAACGACGCTGTCGGCTGCTTCTGATCTGTGTAGCGCCATGAGAGCGAAAGCTGCGGGTCGAATGTCCCTCCTTCCCTCCTTACGGCACCGCGCGCCGCCGCGAGGGCCGCTTCCGCTGCCGCCACGGCGGGAGAGGTTTGTGCGGAATACTGCCGCGCCTGATCCAGGGTAAGCGGCGTCCCTTCGAGTTGACCTACGATGTCGAGAAGAGCACTGTCCGGATTGAAAGGCTGGAGAATCTGTGCCGGACTGCTGAAGGCATAGCCGAGAAGCAATCCTGTCAGGCAAAAAAGCGTTCGGGTAAAGGACATACGTCGTGTATGCGTCTCTGCTGGAACAAATCGAATTATGCCAAGAGCCGGGATAGCTCTCTCGGTAGCTCAGGGATATGCAAAGAACTCGTGCCGATCCAATAAAGCCGCCGGGAATGCAGTCGTCTGCGCAAGGCGGGAGGGACACCAAGTCTTCCCCTACAGAATACTGCTAACGGATGGACCGGTGGAAATGTTCCTATGGAAGGAAGGTATTATGTATGCCAGACCCCCGGAATCGAGGTTCCGCAATGCCGGCAACGCCCGTTTTCGAGGTCATTGGAAAGGATCGCGTATCCCCGCCGCTCAATGACACGTTTCCTGCACTTGTGGCAGTAGGTGTGTTCGGTCGGGTGGGCTGGAACGTTGCCGACATACACATAGTGCATCCCTTCGGCCACTGCCACGGCATGGGCTTCTTCGAGTCGTTTGACGGGGGTAGGTGCCAGGCGGTTGAGTTTGTACAGGGGGACAAAGCGGCTCAGGTGGAGGGGGGAATCTGAAAGTCCGTTATTGCACAGCCAGTTGCACATCCGCCGGATCATGTCCAGGTCGTCGGTCCAACCGGGAATGACAAGGTTTGTGATCTCAAGCCACACGCCCATCTCGCGAAACACACGGAGTGTACGCAAGACGGGAGCAAGACTGCCGGCATTGAGCCGGGCGTACACGTCTTCATCAAAACTCTTCAAGTCGATATTGGCCGCGTCGATGACGCGACAGAGTTTCCGCAGCGGGACCTCCTCTATGTACCCGTTGGATTTCCAGACATTCCGGATCCCTTCTTGATGGGCGATCTCTGCGGTGTCGAATGCGTATTCGTAAAAAGTCGTTGGCTCGGAGTACGTGTATGCGATCGATGCACAGTGCCCCCGGAGGCAGGCATCCACGACCGCCCGTGGCATGAGATCCTGGTTCTCTGTCTCCGTGGGGCTGACCTGCGAGATCTCCCAGTTCTGACAGTTCAGGCACGCGAGATTACAGCCTGCCGTGGCAATGGAAAAGGCACGCGTTCCCGGAAGGAAGTGGAGGAGGGGTTTCTTTTCGATCGGATCTATATGCACCGCGCAGGGATTTCCGTAGGCATTGGAGTAGAGCTTTCCGCGGACATTCACGCGGTTCCTGCAGCGCCCGGTCTCCCCGACAGGGATGACGCATCCGTTCGGGCACTTCAGACAATGTATGGCATCACCCGCCGGCTCTACGAAGAGAGCCTCCTTGCTCCATTTCCAGAGCTCCTCAACCGGCTCCGGCTCGCTGTACCCGCCACGCTCTGCCCATCGCAGTGAAGGAAGTGGGAAATACGTACAGGCAGCCGCCGTGCCGAGCGCACAGCACCTGAGAAACTCACGTTTGTTCATATGTCCTCCAGAGCGGCGATGAGAGCGACACGATCGCACCCGCTGCAACGACGGCAGCAGTTGAAGATGCAACGACATACACACCCCACAAGGGCAGCAACACCGGTCCGACAAGCAACGCCCCCAAGGCGGAACCCATCAAGTCCACGCCATACAGTCGCGAGCCCGTGGCCACGGGATTCTCAGATCGTATCCGGGAGGTCAGCGAAAACACGGCACCGGCGCTGAACGATCCGGCAATCAAACAGATGACCAATCCTGCCACGGCGCCGGAAGCACCCGCAAACACGCCGGCCGAGAGCGCAGCAGCCAGAAGCAGTGCCAACACAAGTCCGCTCTGCATTCCGGCATACCACCGTGAGGCATGCGTGATCCGTCCAGCCAGAATTGCCCCGCCTCCCATCCCGGCCATGTAGAGTCCGATGAGCCCACCGCTCATCTGGTACACGTTGCCAAACCCCACCTGCACAATCATAAGAATCATCAATTCCAGGACGATGCCTCCACAACCCGCGGCCGCGACGCCCAGCGACATCCGGTCGCTGTGGATGAACAGGAGGACCACGGCGGCGAGCCCGACGAGCGCCGGAATCCACATATCGACGGAGAAGAGACGAAGCCAGTGTCCGATCTGCGCAAGCATCAGGATCGGACGCGCATCCGTGTTCACTCCGGCTCCGGAGTCCAGCGAAGCAGACAGCGCCTGCGCCCTGGAGCTGATCAGGTCGTCTTGCAGATAGTGCGCATTCACGTATGCCGTGTGCAGGCCTTCTTCCGCAATGCCCGCCCCCACGTCAGGCCTGAGCGTGGAATCCGACGCCAGAAACACATCGTCTCCGACGGGAAGGATCAGCGTATGGGCAAACGATTCGGCAAGGGTGTTTTTCAAAATCGCGCGGACCTTCCTTGCATCATCTCCCACGTACTCCGCGGATGAGGGAAGCGAGAGACAGAGCACCCCCGAGGGTGTGAGGGATCTGCGCATGAGCTGCAGCGCCTCTCGAGTGAAGAGCCGGTTCGATTGCAGCGTGGATGGCTCCGGGGCGGCAACGATGATGACGTCAAATGCACCTGCCGAGGCGACGAGAAATCGCCTGAGATCGCCGGTAATGAAGGATACGCGGGAGTCCTGGGGGACCGGCAAATACTTTTGTTCGAGCCGCCTCAACCATGGATTCTCCTCTATGCAGATGAGCGTGCTGCCGGCATACTTCAATACTTCTGGCACAAGCTCCGCCGGATTGCCTCCCGCCACGAGCACCCTCGGCGCATGGGGGCGCTGGATCACGGCAACATGAACGATCTGTTCTGCTTTTGCGATGTCGCCGCTGACATACAAGGGAACATTGTTGGTGTAGACCGACGTCTGCCCACCGGATCGCGTGGCAGTCAGAACCCCAAAGGGAGTTTCCTGATGGGACAGAACGTCCTGACCAGGATACCGCCGTGCGTGGGTCCATGCATCCGCATCCATTGCATGCCGGGCAACGATGAGGAGAAGCACACACAGGGCAAGGACGGCGACGGAACGGCGGGAGCCAGACCTGTATGCATGTACCGCCCCGACGATCCCACCTGCCGCACAGAGCGCAACGAGCACATCATGCGACGCGATCACATCAAACAGGAGTACGCTGAAGAGCACTCCGCCGATCAGGCTCCCCACAGCTTCCCAGGCGTACACTTTTCCCACAGGGCCCGGCGTACCGCTGGAGGCCGCAGCCCGCACCAGAAGAGAGAATACCCCTCCGGAAACCAGACATACCGGACCCAACGCGAGACCGGCGCCAACCAGGATCATCCAGATGTCCAGCATGCTGCCGGGGGGACTGACCAGGAGAGGGATCATCCGGAAGCCGGCGAAGGTCAGCGGGGGCAGGATGAGAAGCGACCCCAGGGCAACAGGTAGCATCGCAGACGAGGGAAGGCGCGGAACCCAACGATGCGCAAGGACAGCGCCGACTCCCGTAAGGAGCAGCCAGTCAAAGAAGAGGATCCCGATGATCAGCTCGTTGCCCAGGAAGGCAGAGAGCACTTCGCGCAGCAGCACCACCTGTGTCCCGGCCGTGATGGCGCCTGCTAGCACGGTGGCATTGCGCCACCCTTCAGCGCGTGGAACCATCGTCACTTTCGCCAAACACGATGGCCTCATACACGAACACGTCAGCATCCCTCCACCCCTCCCACCCAATCCCCGCTTTGTCCTGTGCGCAATGACCGAGGAATTCCTCCAGAGACCATCCCGTCTCTTTTGCTACTTGAGGCAGGAACGTACCGGCCCGGTTCCCCTTCTGGATGTAGACGCCATGCCTTCCCAATGCAATCTCCTTCGGCGAAGTCACTTTCTGCATCGGCGAGAGGACCGAGATTTCGATATCCAGGTGTGCGAGTTCACCGGCCGAGACGGGGGCGAAACGGGGATCTTCCGTCGCTGCTGCAAGTGCCATCCGCTGCACTGTGCGGGCCAGCATCTCCGTGCCCGAGAAGTTCCCGATGCAACCGCGAAGCTCGCCTCGTTTTTTCAGTGTGACGAACGCGCCACACGGCGTGCGGAGCGCTTCCGAGAGCTGGGCCTCAACCAGAGCAGGGACGTGGCCTGTCGCCAGGTGTTTCGCCAACGAGGATCGCGCAATCTCCAGGAGGCGACGCTTGTCTTCAGACCGGAGGAGGAAGGTCTCGCGTCCGGCCTGCGTGACTTTGATCGCTGCGTAGCCCACGACGCGGTCCTTCTCCCCTGCCGGAACATCCCCGGAGTTTCGATATTGCACCACCGTGAACTTCCCGTTCCCCGCCGCCCCGAGGATCTCCTGCAACACCATGACTCCGCCCAGGCCGCACATGGAAGTCAGTAACTGGCCACCTCCCGACCGTTCGTTCTGGCGCACGGTCTTCAGAAGCTCTTGCGGAGAACCGGACAACACGGCATCGATCGTCCTCTTGTCAGTGGTCACTGCATCCTTGTAGGATGGATAGTGCGACAGGTCTGTACTGACGATGAAGAGGTTCTCTTTTGAAAAATGCGGAAGCAGCGCTTCCGCAATCCGTTCGCAGATTGCGGGGTCCGATGTGCCGAGGAGAATCGGCACGATCTTGAAGGGCTTCTTCAGATGGTATTGCAGAAACGGCAATTGAACTTCGAGGGAGTGTTCCACCGCATGCGCCCGGGAATGCTGGAGGAAAAGTCCGCTGTGGCCCAACAGAGACTTCCCCAGATCCACATCCACGGGAACCCGGCCGAGTGGCGTGAGAAAGCCGCCTTCCGTGTACACAGCTGCCCCATCGTAGGCGGCATTGTGACTGACACCGATCAGGAAGATTGCCCTTATAGATTGTTGGGGATCAATCTGGTTGACGCCTGATGCAGCCACCTGCCCCGAGAAGACATATCCCGCGTGAGGCAGTATCAGAGCCCGAACGGAGGCGTTCTCGGTCCTTCGTTCGGCCCGCGAGAACAGGTCTTTGAGCGTCGCCTGCAATTCGACCGGTGATGCAGGGTAGAATTGTCCGGCTACCGCCGGAACGCGGTCACTCGCGGCAATCGCAGCCGAGTCGAGAAAGAGAAGACAGAAGACGAAGAAACGGAGGCGGGAAGTTGAGGTCCACATGGCAGGGCTCTTCGGAAGTGATCCTCATCCAAAGTACTGCCGGCCTTGCAGAAAGTCAACTCGAAGTCCCCGGGCCCGCCGGCGCACGTGGACGGCTCATGCGCCGGCAGACAGGACATCAGGTGCGGAGACAGCTACGCAATGTTAACGCAACAGCACGAGCTTTTTCGCCTGCATGAATTCTCCCCCACCCGCAACCGACCGGGCGTGCAGCCGGTAGAAATACACGCCGCTGGCATACGGTGATCCATCGAACCGCAGCGTGTGGACTCCCGCGGCTTTTGTTCCCTCCTGCAGGGTGACGACCCTCCGGCCGAGCATGTCGAATATTTCCACCGTCACGACACTGGAAACCGGCAGCGCATAAGAAATGTTCGTGGCAGGATTGAATGGATTCGGATAGTTCTGCAGAAGCGCATACTGCGCAGGGAGCCGATCCCCATCCCCCACATCCAGAGGCCCGTCGTTGATCCAGTAACCCACGGCAAACGCGGGTGACACGATCATGTCGGTCGCGTTGCCCGTTATGTCCACCACCCGGACACGAAGCTCGATCCCCGTGGAATCGTGCAGGGTCGCACCTGACAGGTCAGACGCGAACACGCTGCCAATCCCCTCCGTGTCGCTATGCAGAAGCTGAAGCGGCAGCGGGGTCCAGTTCGAAGTCCCGTGTTCACGGTAGAAGGCCTGCGTGGAGTCATGCACCGGCAGTTCACCGGGGAATGCAGGAATGCGCGTTGAGAAAAGCAGCGTGGCAGAGTCCCCCTGCGCCACCTGGTCTGTCGCTTTCCCCCTTCTATCAAGGACGCGGTAGGCAGTGATGTAGGGTGCGTCGGCGACCTGCTTCGTCAGGTCTACCCAGTTTGTGATGCGCACGCGCCCTTTGCCTCCTGCAATAAAGTAGTTGTCCGAGTTCACGTCTATGACATAGCGGGCCGGCGCCACCGGCAGCGGCGACCGCGACACGTTGAGCGGTCCGCCTGCCAGCTTCTGTCCGCCAGCGTCATAGATCGCATAGGTTGCGGAATCGTAGTCGGCAAAACGATCCTCGGACATGCTCCCACGGAACCTGGAATCGAAATGGACGGACGTGCCGAAGGAATTGTTGTACCCGATGTTGACGACGTGTACCGGCGCGCCACCGAATGTCAACGTGTCCCCGCTCGGCAATGCGTACGACACCAGCGACCGCTGCGACGGGAGACCGACCATGATGCTGTCTCCCACCGCGGAGAAATAGCGGGTTGACGAGTCCAGGTAAAGACTGCCAAGGTCACGGGCAATCGTGTGGAACGCAATGGATGCGAAGTACGCCAGGTTTGCGGGTTGCATCAGGGCGAGCCTGATCGAGATTTCGTCATGCTGCACGTCCAGCGTATCGGCACTTACCTGAATGGTGTTGTAGTACTCCTGCCCCTTGTCCGTCAATGCCGCGATGATCTCGGAATAGAGCTTGAGCTGAGGAGTTCCCGGAGGGACTCTGAATCGCAGGACCTGTGTCAGATAGGTCGCTGAGGCCGGCGTCACGGTCATGTTGCCTGAAATACCTTTGAACGCTGCGTACTGGGGGAGCACTGCCCGCCGTTCGCTCTCCATATCCACAAAACTCACGGTGGGGTGAAAGCCGAATCGCGCCGACGTCGGCGACACCGAGAGCGATGATTCCCCGGCAGGAAGCGCCACATACAGGGGAAAGGTCACGGGCAACTCCACGCGAAGGGTCCGCCTGGTCTTGGCCGATGCCGGGAACGGAACACCGTGTTCATCGCTTCCTGCTATCTGCAGCGTGTGGATTGCTTCGCTCGCATCGAAGTGCAGCGCATCGTTCCCTTGAAAGACCAGCTGTTCCCGGGTCACCAGAGCACCTGTGCTGGGGAAATACACGGCGAAGTCGTACGTGCCGTTGAATGCTCCCACAACTTCCAAATGCCGCGTATCGATCCATCGCACTTTGGACGCAAAGCGTGCGTACTGCGAAGTGATGTAGTAGCTGTTGCTGGCCCCGAGAAGTATGGGCTCGGGGTGGCTGAACGAAAGCATCATCCGGGAGGTCCGGACGAAGGCCCACGGGATACGGAGAGTATCCGACGCACCGCTAACGCGCATGGCCCCGTCAAAGATGAGGATGTCCTCGTCCACAATGGGGATGGCCGCGTTGTTGACTGTGAGGGTGACGAGGACTTGTTGAGTTCCACCGGGCACGATCGAAAACGTCTGGGGCGAAGCGGCAAGGGTGATCCCAGCAGCCCCGGGAGAAAAGTCCACCGCATAGGTCTGGGCGACGTCGTCATGGTTGGCAATCACGATCGTGTCAACTTCTGCCCACACGCCCAGGGCCGGATCGTCGAGCCCGAAGCTGAGTTCCTGGGGCGTGGCACTGGATGCGAGTCCCAGGGCGCGGACTGCATCTACGCGGCCCGCTCCCTGCCGCATCGCAGAGATCCCGAGATCCAGGGATGAGTTTGTGATTGCTGATTTTATTTCGGCCGGGGTGAGGGCGTTATTTCTGCTCTTCAGCAGGGCGGCGATTCCCGCGACCATGGGTGAAGCCATCGATGTACCGGATTTCGACGCAAGCCCGCCTCCGGGTGCGAGCGACAGCACCTCGACGCCTGGAGCCATGACGTCCGGCTTGATGCCGAATGTTCCACGCACGGGTCCCTTCGATGAGAATCGCGGGCTGTCATCGACTGAATCCACGGCACCCACGGTGATTGCCAACTGCGCCGAAGCCGGACTCCCGATCGTCTCCATCCCCGTGTAGTAGTAGTTGTTCTCCTTCCCCTGCACGGGGGTGTATCCTCCGCTATTGCCCGCCGACACACAGAAGGTGATTCCCAGTTTCACCGCGTTGTCAACGGCGGTCGAGATGGCATCGTCCGGTGTGCCCAGATCCGAGCCCAGGCTCATGTTCACCACATCCGGCATGTCGGCTGGATCGCCATCCTGGTTGGGATCCACCACGCGCTCAAGGGACGCAAGGATATCGGCTTCCCTTCCCCGGCCCTGCGCATCCAGCACCTTGAACGCAAGGAGCCGCGCCTTGGGGGCGACGCCCTGGATGGCGAGTCCGTCTGCCGCCACGATACCCGCCACATGCGTTCCGTGACCGTAGTCATCCATGGGGTCGGCATCGTTGTTCACAAAATCGAATCCCCCGAGAACCTTGAATGCCGGCCCGATGCCCCCTCCCAGCGCCGGATGCAGGTAGTCGATCCCGCTATCGATGATCCCCACCGTAACGCCTTCCCCCTTCACGCCGTACGCAGTCCATGCCTGCGGCACGCGCATTTGATTCAGACTCTTCTCAAGGTGCGCGGAAAACGTGCGTGCCACGTGCACCCGTTTGACATAGGGAATCTCCTCGATCCCGGCCACCGCGCTGCGTTTGACCGTCACACCCATGCCGAAAAAGATCTTGTAGAATTCGCTCTGGTGAGAGCCGTAGAGCGTCGCAGGTGAGCTTTGCGGCAGCGTCTGCACGAACTCTGTGAAGCGATGCTGATAGAAATCGACGCTTGCCGCGGCCAGGCCGTTTTGGTGCGCCAGGAGCAGCGGCTCCTCTTTGAACTCGACAATGACATCAACAAGCGTGTCCCCGCCCGCCTGTTCCTGCACGAGCGCGGGGAATCTTGGATCGACCTGTTTCTCAAATGGGTGCTGGCCGAATGCGGTTGCCGCGGAGACGAAGAGGATGAAGAGCATCTGCAAGACGGTGTGCCGTTGTTCAGTCACTGAGCGTTTCTCCCATTGTTGCGTGTCATCCCTGCAGCCGAGTGGCTTTCGTGCACCATCGTCAGGGGTTGCGTGTTTCCGGTGACGGCTGAGCATGTACTAACAGCGTATATCGTGATTTCGTTCTACGCAGAACCCCGGGTCCGGGTTTCATATCCGGCACAACAAAGGGGGGATCGCCGCTACCTTTTCTCAACTATTCTGTCGATATTGATACGAACCACTCAGGCCGGCGCGGCGGAACTTCGACATACCGCCGGGTCCGAACCTCCCCGCTCTTGATCTATAAAGACTTCCCCACGTCCCGTAACTCCCCAGAGGAGATCTCCGAGATGCAGTTTCACACGATTGATATCGTCATCGTCATAGTCTATCTACTCGCCACCATGGCCATCGGCATTTCCTTCAAACGGCGCGCCACGAAGCGGCTGGACTCCTACTATCTCGCCGAGCGTCAGGCCAGCTGGTGGATGATCGGCCTTTCTGGCTGTTCCAGCTACGTGGATATCGGCGGCACTATGCTCATCATCGGCCTCATGTTCTACCTCGGCATCAAGTCGATCTGGGTGATCCATTTCGGATGGGGGTTTTTCGGGATGGCGATGTTCATGGCGTACCAGGCGAAATACATCCGGCGATCGGGCGTCATGACCCCCGCAGAATGGATGGAGACGCGGTTCGGGAAGAACCGTGAGACCGAGTACCTGCGGACCATCGTCGCGGGGTACGTCCTCCTCTCCATGACGCTGACCCTGATTTACGTCGCCGTCGGCACCGGCAAATTTGCGGAGGAATTCGTACCGATCCCGCGATGGGAATCGACGTTAATCATCTTTCTGGTGGTCGGTGTGTATGTCACGCTCGGAGGAGTGTTTGGCGTGATCTGGACCGATCTTTTCCAGACCTTGCTCATCATGGTGGGCGCAGTGGCCCTGACCATTAGCGCGCTCCAACTCCCCGAAGGCCTGCCAACCATGGCCGCGCTGAACCCGGACTGGGGCTCGCTGGCCATCCCCCTGGAGTTGTGGCCGCAATACATTGCCCAGGTGCCCGCAAGTTATCACCAGTATTTCGACTTCACCCCTTACCTGGCGGCCAGCATGCTCTGGCTTGTGTTCAAGTTGCTCATGGGCCCTTTCGGATGGGACTTCGCGTTCTTTCTGACCGCCAAGAGCCCGCGGGAGGCCTCGCTCTCCGCAGGCATGTGGACCCTGGGTCACACGGTGCGCTGGCTGGTGGCCGGATCGTTCCTCAGCCTCGGCATCTACTATCTGGGAACGCAATCCGCCTTTGATGCCGAACGCATCATGCCGATGGTGGTCAAGAACCTCCCCATAGGGGTTGCCGGGCTCATGATGGCAATCCTTCTGGCAGCCCTCATGTCCACGCTCAGCGCAATCATCAACGTCACAAGCAACGTGGTGCTCAACGATTTTCTGAAGCGGTTCGTGGCCCGCAATATGCCCGAGCATGCCCTCGTGCGCCTGGGCATGGTCGTCTCGAGCGCGGTGATTATCCTGGGGTTCGCCATGAGCTTCATGTATGACAGCATCGTTTCGGCCTGGGAAATGTTGCTCTACGTGATGCTCACCGTAATTCTTGTCCCCGCCACGTTTCGCTGGCACTGGTGGCGGTTCGGGACACGCGCGTTCATGTGGAGCATGGCTGCTTCGACCGCCGTTGTGGTAGCGCACAAGCTGTTTCTTGATTTTCTTCCGCTGTACTGGGCAATCCTCTTCCTGATGACGTCGTGCCTCATTCTTACGGTGATCATCACGTTCCTCACGCCTCCGGCGGATATGGATACGCTCGTACGTTTCTACGCAAAGGTGCGGCCCTTCGGAGTCTGGAAACCCGTCCGCGAGGAGGCGATACGGCGCGGATTGATTCCCCCGAAGGATCCCATGCCCGCCCTGGATGTGGCCAATGCGTTCATCGCTGCATTCTTCCAACTCTGCCTGGGGATTGTCCCGTTCTACATGTTCCTGAAGGATTGGTCTCAGGCGGGGCTGTGGCTTGCGATCACGCTCGCCGTCGCGCTCGTCCTCTACTTCACGTGGTACAAGCATCTTCCTTCGCCCGACGAGATATAGAAGAGAACAACGCATCACTTTTCCGACGAGGACTGAGTCCATGCAGAAGCCAACGCTCCATCTCATTTGCAACGCCCACCTGGACCCCGTATGGCAATGGCGCTGGGAAGAAGGCGCCTCAGAAGCAGTCACCACCTTTGCGATCGCGGCCCGCCTGCTTCGTGAATACCCGGAATTCGTGTTCACGCACAACGAGTCCATCCTCTACCGATGGGTGCAAATCCTGGATCCGTCGCTCTTCGCTGAGATCCAGTCTCTCGTCAGGGAAGGCAGATGGTGCATCGGCGGCGGTTGGGATCTCCAGCCGGATGTGAACATGCCGGGGACCGAGGCGATCATCAGGCACATTGCCGAAGGCCGTCGGTTTTTTCGCGAACACTTCGGCGCCGCGCCTCGCGTAGCATACAACTTCGACTCCTTCGGCCACAGCGGGGGTCTCCCCCAGTTGCTGAAGCAGGCGGGTTACTCGATGTACGTGCATATGCGCCCTGAACAGAAGGACCTCCCGCTGCCGTCCGACCTTTACCGCTGGCAAGGGGTTAACGGATCCGAAGTCGCGGCGTACCGCATCCCTTTCCCCGCATACAACACCTTTCCCGGCACTGCCGTGGAGCGGATACAGCAGGCGGCAGAGATCGCCCTGCGCCTCCATCGCGATACTCCGGTCTTCTGGGGAATGGGCGATCACGGCGGCGGCGCAACGAAGGCAGATCTCGAGCAGATCCGCGAGCTCATCCGCCGGGAAACCCGGGTAACGATCCTGCATAGCTCTCCCGAGCGGTTCTATGAGGCAATCAAGGATCATATCCCTTCTGCGCCGGTTGTTCGCGGCGACCTCCAGCGCGTGTTCACCGGCTGCTACACGTCGATGGCGCGGCTGAAACGGAGAATGCACACAAACCTTGGGGAGATCCTGCAGGCCGAAGGCGCGCGGTCGGCAAGCTGGTGGTTGCGTGGACAGGAATTCCCTGCAGACACCTTGCGGGACGCCTGGCGCGACCACCTCTTCAACGATTTTCACGACATCCTGCCCGGATCATCCATCGAGCCGGGAGAACTGGATGCGTTGGATCTCTACGGCCGATCCTCCGAAACCCACCGGCGTATTCGCCTGGCTGCCGTGGCGGGATTTGCCCCCGGGAAGGCCGAGCCCATCCAGATCCCACTGACAGTCCTCAACGTGAACCCCGGCGGGGCACATCTCCCCGTCGAAGTTGAGTATATGATCGACCATCTCCCGAAATTCAAGGGCACATGGCATGCCCGGCTGTTCACGCTCGACGGCGCGGAGGTCCCGGTGCAGGAAGAAGCGGCCGAGATGTTGTTGCTCGTGGATCAGTGGCGGCGCAAACTCTGCTTCAGCACGCCGCTTCCGCATGTGGGAGCCGCTCACTTCCGGGTCGAAATGCACGAGGGACCCTGCGCCCGGCAATCCGCGAAACCCGCAGTGGATCATGCCATCAACAGTTCAACCGGACGCGTCACGTCATTGAAGACGGGGGACGGCAGGGAACTCCTTGCCGGGGAACTCCTGCGCGCCCTCGTCGTAACCGATGACGCGGATTCCTGGGGGATGGAACGATGGCACTACCACGACATCGTTGGCGAGTTTGCCCCCGTCCCGCAAGCACTCGCAACCGTGGAGTCCGGCCCTGTCAGAACTATACGCGAAGCGGTGTACGAATATGGCAGCAGCAAGATCATTGCCCGGACGCTTTCGTACGCTGCGTTCCCGTTTCTCGAGTTCCGGCTGCGCATCCACTGGAACGAGGAACGGATGCGGCTGAAACTCTGCGTGCCGACGCGCATCGCCGCATCCACAGCGCTGTGTGAGATCCCGGGAGGAGTGCTCGAAAGGCCGGCCGACGGCGAAGAGCACACACACGGCCGTTGGATGCTGCTCGAGGGACCGGTGGACGGGAAGCCGGCATCGCTCGCGATCGTCAACAATGGACAGCACGGATTCGACGTCAGTAACGGCGAGGTACGGTTGTCAGTACTCCGCAGCGTGCCGTACTGTTACGAACATTCGTTCAAGCTGGGTGAACACCCGTACAGGAAGGTTATGGACATCGGAGTCCACGAGATACGTCTGCTCGTCGCGGGGGGGGATCCGCAAGAGCTTCTGCCCGGACTCGCGACGATGGCGGACTGGCTCATCGCACCTCCGTATGCCCTCGCACATTACCCGCTTGGCACCGGAACACCGGCACGACAGGAACTTCTGCGTCTGGAACCCGCGTCCTTGCGGCTCCTCGCGTGCAAGCAGTCATGGGACGGCAAGGCATTGATCGTCCGCATCCACGAAACAACGGGCCGCGGTGCGAAAGGGACATTGCGCATGCTCCGGCCCGACGTGTCGATCGGTCTTGATTTGCGCCCCGGCGAGATTACCACTCTTCGCATTGAAGCGAATGGGGCCTGGAGGACAGTCTCAGTAATTGAAGAGGAGTGAACCCAGGAGGGCTCACTCCTCTCCGGAACTTCGATGATCTACTTCGGGGGACGCTGCAGTCTCTGTCCGACTTTGATCATGTCCGGATCTTTGAGAATGCTCTTGTTGAGATTGAAGATCTCCATGTAGCGTTTGGCATCACCCAGGTGTGCCTTGGCAAGTTTGGAGAGGGTGTCTCCGGCCACGACCGTGTAGTAGCCGTACACGTCGCTTTTCTGAACGCCGATGTTCGCATCGACTTCGGTGTTCCAATTGCTGATGGTCTTCAGCTTGTCCCAGAAGAGATCCTTGTCAAACGCATAGGGCGCTGTGGCTTTTATCTTCAGTTTCCCCCCGGTTTCATTCACTTCAAGGCCCGCGAAGCCAAGCGTCTTCGCAAAGTCGATAGCTGGTTTGTACTTCTCGGCTAACATAGCAGTCCCTTTCCAGTGGTTGTTGAGTGAGTCTCCGGTGTCCCGTGCGGACTCACGTTCACGCCCGCAACGCGATGGGATACCGTTGGCTTTCCGGCGAAGAGAACGATGGTTGAGAAAATGTGATGCAGGCAGGGTTGCGGACCGAAGCGCCATGACCGGCCCCGAACCTGTGGCTGCAATCTAACGTATTGTTGAAGCAGGTGCAATCAACATTCGACCCGATTTCCTGGTGAGGCGGCAGGCGGAAGACAGGCGAAGGAGACAACTGTTACTATTTGTCGCGTAAGGAGTTATCTCCCCCTCACTTTGCGGCATCCGTCTCGAAGGGGATTGTTCCAAGGGGAACAGACGGATTCTTCTCCTCGAAGTAGCTCAACGCCCAATCTCCCGGAAAAAGGATCACGGCCTGCCCGGCCGCATCATCCGCCAGCATGGAGCCGGTGGGAAGCATCCCCGGTGTGATCGACGCACGATCGACGGAAGGATGGACCCAGCGGACGAACTTCCACTCTGTCGTGTTCAGCTGCACCTCCGCCCCGTACTCGCTCTCCAGTCGGTACTGAAAGACTTCGAACTGTAGCGGGCCCACTGCGCCGAGGATAGGAACAAGCTGACCCGACGTCCGCGGAGTGAAGCCCTGCACAACTCCTTCGCGCAGGAGTTGCTCGACGCCTTCCCGGAAGCGCTTGAACTTTGAAGGGTTGGGATTGCTCAGCATCGCAAAGCACTCGGGAGGGAACCGTGGGATCTCTTCATACACGATTGCCGGATCCTCCGTCAGGGTGTCTCCGATGCTGAGAAGAGACTGGCCGACAAACCCCACGATATCGCCGGCAAATGCCTCGTCCACCGTTTCACGATCCCGTCCGAAGAGCTTCGCCGCGTTCGACAGGCGAATGGTCTTCCCGCTCCGCGGGTGCAGCGCACTCATGTCGCGCGTGAACCTCCCCGAACATACCCGGAGGAAAGCAATGCGGTCTCTGTGGCGCGGATCCATGTTCGCCTGGATCTTGAAGACGAAGCCGGAGAATGCTTCGTGGTCAACGGGGATCGAGACGCCGTTGCTCATCCGCGGACGCGGCGACTCAGCATACTTCAGAAAGCCATCGAGGAGCAGTTGCACCCCGAAGTTGTTCCGCGCACTGCCGAAGAACACCGGCGTGAGCTTCCCGGCCAGAACCTCACCGCTATCGAAGGATGAGCCGGCGTGATCCAGCATCTCAATCTCTTCCAGAAGTCGGTGGTGTTCTTTTTCCGGGAGGCGGTCTGTCACGAGCGGATCGGACAGTGATCCGATCTCCACGGGCACGCGGTACGCACCGCTGGCGCCGAATTCAAACAGATGGGCCTGCTTCATGAGGCGGTCAAAAACGCCACGGAACTGAAACCCGGTACCCAGCGGCCAGTTCATGGGGTACGCTGCGATCCCCAGAACTTTTTCGAGCTCATCCAGCAGCTCCAGTGGGTCCTTGGTGGGACGGTCAAGCTTGTTCATGAAGGTGAAGATGGGGATATGCCGCCGCCGGCAGACCTCAAAGAGCTTCTTGGTCTGCGTCTCGATTCCCTTCGCGGAATCGATCACCATGACCACCGCGTCCACGGCGGTGAGGACCCGATAGGTATCCTCGGAGAAATCCTGATGACCCGGCGTGTCGAGAAGGTTGATGCGATACCCTTCGTAGTCGAATTGCAGGACCGTCGAGCTGATGGAAATGCCCCGCTTGCGCTCAAGCTCCATCCAGTCTGATGTGGATTGCCGCTGGTTTTTGCGTGCGGTGACAGAACCCGCAAGCTGCACGGCGTTGCCGTGGAGGAGGAATTTTTCCGTAAGCGTCGTCTTCCCCGCATCGGGATGGGAGATGATGGCGAAGGTCCGGCGGCGCTGTATTTCTTCTTTTATACCCATGCGAATCTTCTGGTTTCCCTAATCTTTTAATATACGAAGATTTAGGTTTCCCTGCCCGGCAATTGACTATGCCGAATCCTTCCCGTAGTATTGGAGCACAACGCACCAGACCATTGTTCCACTGCCTGTCGGGGAAGCCCTATGCATCCGCACCTGCGCTTGTTGCACATTGCCGTTGTCGCATTCCTTTTGTGTTCCGCGGCCCCCGATGCGTTCACCCAGCTGACGGCAAGCCAGAAGGAGTGGCTTGCACGCGGAGAGCGGCATGAACAGGATGGATGGATCACGCTCCGGATTCAGGGATCTCCCCGCGCCATGGGATTCCAGCACGGCTATCTCCTGGCACGCGAAATCGAGACTTCCCTGCGCACAACCCGAAGGGATTGGGAATACAACAGCGGCATGACCTGGGAATGGCTGGTGGAACGCGGCAACGACATGTTCCTCGACAAGATAGATTCCGTCTCGCTCACCGAGCTGGACGGGATCGTGGAAGGCATGAGAGCCGCGGGAGTGGTGTCGAGCCGCGCTGAGATCATCACCTACAACGGCATCATCGAACTGGATGGCTACTGGTGGCCTGGTGTCAAGGAGTCCCTGAGCGTCCGTACACCCGACCGCCCGCGTGAGATGTGCAGCAGTTTCATCGTTACGGGAAGCATGACACCGGATGGGGGAATCGTCCTGGGTCACAATACCATGACTTCGTACTACTCGGCAGACTGCAACATCATTCTGGATGTGCATCCGGATCACGGCCACCGCATCCTCATGCAGGGAACGCCCGGCTGGATCCACAGCGGCACGGACTTCTTCATCACCGACGCCGGGCTGGTCGGGGCGGAAACAACGATCGGCGGATTCGCGGGATTCGATCACAACGGCATACCGGAGTTCGTCCGCTTCCGCCGCGCAACACAAACCGCATCGTCCATCGATGAGTGGTGCGCCATCATGCGCGAAGGAAACAACGGGGGCTATGCCAATGCATGGCTCATCGGAGATGTTTCCACGAACGAAATCGCCCGCCTGGAACTTGGCTTACGTCACGTCGGATTCGAGAGAACCAGAGACGGCTTCTATGTCGGATCCAACATTGCCGAGAACATCCAGATCCTCCGTCATGAAACGGCGAGCAACGAAACGGATATCCGCATCTCCGACGTAGCCCGGCGCGTGCGGTGGAAGCAGCTCATGAAGCAACACAAAGGCAGGATCACGCTGGAGCTGGCCAAGGTCTTTGAGGGAGAACATGTGGACACCTACCTGGGCCAGGAACGCCTCGGCGCGCGATCCTTGTGCGCGCACTGGGAGTATGAGAACACGGATCCGACCGAACCGCCGTTCGAACCATACGGGACGGTGGATGCGAAGGTCGTGGATTCCCGGATGGCAAAAGCGATGAGCTTTGCCGCGCGGTGGGGATCCGGCTGCGGCACACCCTTTGATCCCGATGCGTTCCTTGCGAAACATCCTCAATTTGAATGGATGACGGGAATCCTCCGGGCCAGGGGCTCTCACCCGTGGTCGGTGTTCACTGCGGGGGAGTAAGCACTTGCCTCCACACCGGAAAAAACCTACTTTCGTTCACCATCCCTCACGTCCTTCGTTCACTAAAGGAGGTCCTTATGGTCCCCATCCTTTCCCTCTGGCTCCCTATCCTGCTCTCCGCCGTCTTTGTCTTTGTGGTCAGCTCGCTGATCCACATGGTGTTCGGCTATCACGCCAACGACTACCGGAAGCTTCCTGACGAAGACGGCGTGATTGACGCGCTGAAGAAATTCAACATCCCCGCGGGGCAGTACATGTTCCCCCGCGCAAACAGCATGAAAGAGATGAACGCGCCGGAGTTCCAGGAAAAGGTGAAGCGGGGCCCGAATGCGATTCTGACCATCTGGCCCGGCGGGAGCACATCCATGACCGGGAATTTG
>JADLEA010000196.1 GCA_020846365.1 Bacteroidota bacterium | reverse complement strand
GTCGGATGTTTTCCTCCGCCTGGGGATTGTTGCGCACTCCCCAGGATGGGTCGTCAATGGCTATCTGCAGGTCAATCAATAGGAGGACCGTATGTGCTGGTAGTCTCGGCATCCCATCCCTTGGTTCAGGCACCTAACGGCCTGTGGCTTACCTTCGCGGCAAACGTACTTGATGTTCTGTAAATCCACTACGAGTATCCAAAAAGCTAGTCGAATTGGCGACTCCGTCCACTGCAACGTGGCTCTGGTCCATCCCGCCTCCGTCCCACTTGCGGCGTCGGGTGCAGCCGCTCGTCAGGCGGCTCGCCTCTACAAATACAAGGACAGAACAAGCGATGATGTCCCGAAACCTATAATGAAACCGTGAGTCGCTTGGGCCGAACTCGTCGTGGCGTTATATTCTTGCGTGCCCCATGCATAGCTGACCTGGAAGAGATGCTGACCCGACAATGAGAGCCGATGCGTGATCCAGTATTCTGCCCCCAGACCAAAGCACAAGCCCACATTCGTCTTTTTTGATTTCGTCACTTCGGGTACGTTATACGACGGGGTCGAATACTCATACTGACGATGCTCGTATCTGCCAAAGAGTGCTCCGGCCATATAGGGGGAGAAATTGTTTGCTTGACCCGTGTGCCATTCGA
Organism: Bacteroidota bacterium; assembly: GCA_020846365.1. GTDB lineage: Bacteria > Bacteroidota > Ignavibacteria > UBA10030 > UBA6906 > JAGDMK01. The sequence goes on along the minus strand of JADLEA010000196.1, from coordinate 10,360 downwards.
GGCCAATTTGGACTTGGACCATCGTGCTCGTCAACGTCGTTCCACTTTGTATCGGGTTTGGATCGGATTTGTCGAAGGTATGGGTACCTGCGATCGACAGCGCAAGCGCCGTTCGTTCTGTTGTCCAGAGCTTTCCACCCACACCCGCATTGATAGATCCCAGATTGAGCCCATTTGCACTGAACTGAAGAGCCTCCGTCTTCAAATCCTCAGGGTCGTGTTGCGCAGCTGCCGTGGCCATAAGAAGCATAGCCGATACAAGAACGAAGATGGCTTTCATGTGATTCCCCCCGTCTTTGATGAATTGCCTGGTGGTGCCTCATATGGGTACTCAATACAGTCTGTTGGGCCGCTTGATAGCCGTTTCTCATTTGCGCGCCGTAGTCCTGGCCAAGGCGCGTTTCAGCAGTGCGATCTGACCAGCGTGATACAAGTTGTGCTGAGTGACACCGATGAATTGCGTGTACGCAGTGTAAGGAACCTCGGGTACGAGGGGATCATCAAGCCGTTCCACCGGAAAGTCGCTCACTGCCTGCCGCAACTTCGTATTCAGTAACTTCAGCTGTTGCACCGTCTGATCCCAGTTCTCCTCGGTGGGTGCCGGACACGCAGGCCAATCTTCAGAGTCCGTGAGCCGGCGTGCATCGCCCGCCAGTCTCCGGAGTACCAGGTCATAGTCGCTGCTAAGATGAAGCACGAGTTCCCAGATGCTATGTGCGCCAGCGATGGGGTGGCTGGCTGCCTGCGCCGCGGAAAGACCGGCCAGCAATTCAAGCACCGAAGGTCCGTGCCAAGCTTCGCCCTCCAACGCTCGCCTGAGTTGTTCCTCCAGTCGGTAGATTTCAGCGGTCATTCGTTACACTCACATGTTTATCGGTCTAACAGCTCGCGGCTCACCTGCGCCGCAAACTTACCTTTTCCTCTGAAAACCCGGAACGCGTAAGCAAGACGGCACTCATAATACGAGCTCTGTTCCTTGAACTGTGCCTCCGGTCCATTCCGCCTCCGCCGAAACTAGCGGCGTCAGGTGCAGCCCCGGGTTACGCGGCTTTAAGGTTCACATCTTAGCGCCCGATGCCCGCAAAGGGATCTTGATAAGCATCCCTATTTCACCCACGGCGGATCCGTCAAGCAAGAGAGTGACTCCACCCGCTGGCACCAGTACAACACCCGAGTAGGAATACAGACCAAGCCCGAATTGTAGATCCTCATTCGTCCAAACAGCACTCGGACCGAATTCACCTCCCAGGGGTAATCGATTGAACGGAAGTAGGTGCCCTTCGAAGCCGACGTGGAGCTTGAGTCGACCTGCAGGACGGCAATGGTCAATTGACACTGCGATGCCTGTCATGTGGTCTTCTCTGTCCCACAGGACGCTCACTTCTGCGCCAACTGTCAGGCCTCCAGATTCTCCGAAGGTATGGGTGATCTTGACCCCTGGATTCAGCCAGACCCGGCGAACCTGAGCCAACGACTCCACCGATGTCAGTGTAACTCCAGCAAGTACGCAAAGACTCCAGGCAAATGGCCACAAATGTGAGGAGCCCTTTCGATTCATCACTCGGATGAAGCTACCTCACGGCTCGCGGTTCACCCGCGTCGCGAAGCCGCGTCGGCTTCAATGAATTATTTAGCCACACTGGCAGAATACCTCAGCGTAAGGCGCAGCATATCAACGAGCTGTATCCCGTTCTCAAAGATTGGCTCAGGGTAGTTCTTGACGAAGAAGTCATGGTCAATGCTTGTTACCCGAAACCCATGCCGCCGGTAGAAAGCGAGTTGATAGCCGAACGTGCCGGTGCCCACCTCTAGTTGTCGCGCGCCGGTATTGCGAAAGAAATCAATCACCCATTTCAATAGCGCTGTGCCGTATCCAGACTTCTGGTAGTCCGGGTGAACAGCGATGCTCATTAGCTCATGTGTACCTGGACCTCGCGGCTGTACAACACACGCACCAACCACAATCGCACCAAGTGAAGCAATGAAGCACTGTGATCCTGGGAGATAGGATCGAATCTTGTCTTCCGAAGGATCGGCAAGCAGCAGTAACTCCATTGGAGCATCTGCTACAGGAACTTCTTGGATCAGTAACGACATGTTTTTCCCTGTTGCCTAACGGCTCGCGGCTCACCCGCTTGGTAGGTGGCGGAACATCTGAATACTCTCACGGGGAACCCGGTCGCACCCACTGAAGTGCGGCGCTGAGTTCTACATCTGACGATGATGTATCCGGTTGAATTGTGACATCCGGCGAAATAGCCTGCCCATATAAAGTGCCGAAGCGGTCGGCGAAAACCGCTGTTGTGAGGACGATAGCAGCCCTATCGGATAGCCAGAAGATCCCATTCGATGTTGATTGCCCTGATGACGGCATACCGAAGGTGCGAGTCTTGGGCCGACTCTTGGCGGCAATGAGGATTGCCTCTCCTGAACTCGCCGTGCGGCCTCCTTGCAGGATCGCCATCCGGGTTTCTAAGAATACTGCGGAGAGTGCAGGATTGCGCGCGGGAAGAGTATCTCGAAAGCCACATTGTCTGGTCCATAGCCAATTGTTGCCATTGTGTCCAGCGAACATGCCTAACGTGTCGGAGGGCAGGAACCAGAGCAAACTAGCCAACATAGGCCACATGTTACCTCCCGTGTTGCTCCTGAGATCGAGAACCCATCCCACCACGCCGAGCCGTGCAACACTGTCGAGGTGTGTACGCATTTCCGTCACGTATTGCAATAGCGCTGTATCATCCAGACTTCCAAAGCCCGGCATCCGAATGTAACCAATGGAATCTGCGCATGTGCGTACTTCCGGCCGGGGATTGTCCTTCACTGTCAGCGTAGCATATCTTCCTATCTGTTTGGGGGTTCTGAGACTACTGTGATTGTCATCTAGACACCGAATTGCATGGCGAATGGCCTCATATGTCTCTGAAGGGGACCGCGCTCCTTCGGCGATTGAGAAGCAGGAGTCGCGAGTCTGATTCCAGTCCACTCGATCCCGATAGTACGCACGATTCTGCAAGATGTCGAGAGCGCCCTCAAGATACGTTCTTGCGGAATCTGACATTTTGGGGGCGCGGATCTGTCCCCAGAGGGATTGGACCAGAAGCAGAGCAGCGAGCAGTATCCATTGACTTCTCATTTCCACCCCTCAAGCTGACCATAGCTGAATCTTCCGCCCCCTAACGGCTTGCGGCTCACCTGCGCCGCAAGACGAATGTTGATCTGAAAACCTAAACCAAAACCTATAACTGATCGCCTTCTCAAGCCCGATGCCCCTGGCGCGGCGTCGCGTACGGCCGTTTATTTTGGGGAAAATCTCTAGCGTCTCCGCAGATCAATTCTCCTATGGCGTTGATACTTCTGGTCGTGCTGGTCAAGAACCATATGAGTCCCGTCGAACAACATTGAGAACTCTCCTGTGAGAATCAGCGTCCAATCGAATTCCGCGGTATGCAGAACGGTGTCCGCAAGACATATGATGTTGCCCTCCACCACAAACGTCCCTGACCCACTGGGCGGAAGAAACGCCGTGTTGGGGGTACAGGTATACCGGTTGTCTATGAAAGTGAACGTCACTGAGCCAGTCTCTACCAAGCCGGTGCTATGCGAAATGGTGAAGGTGCCCTCAAAGGATCCCTCCATTTCCGGCGGATTCAGGGCCATGTCCGAACAAGCCAAGAACACCAGGGGCAATACAACCATGAAGAATCGGCTTGGCGACATTTCAGTTTTGCCCATACCGTAAAACACAAATTCTCAAGACAATTCAACAGCTTTAGGGCCATATCCCTAGTAAGAGAACGGAGAACCGACGACGGACCCCCAATATCATAGTGTACCGTCCAAAGCCTGCGAATCCTTGCCGTTTGCCCCCCCAACGGCCTGCGGCTCACCTGCGCCGCAAACGTACTTCAGCTTTTGAAAACCCGGAACGAGTGACCAAAAAGCTCCTTGCAAAAGCGAGCCCGCCCCTTGAAACGTGCCTCTGGTTCATTCCACCCCTCCCCCTACTAGCGGCGTCGGGTGCAGCCGTTTGTTAGGGCGAGCAGATTGCGGGTGAAGATCTACATTTGATTTCCCAATGTAGCTCTCGTATCCCGCCCCGAGGAAATCCGCACCTCATGGATTAGGCTAGAGCCCGCTCCCAACCCAGGCATCCTCAACAGGATTCTGAATAATATGTCATAAAAGCACAAATGCCTCCTATCCACAATCACTGGACAAAAGGCACCGATCAGTTCCATTGATTCCCCCGAGAGTACACAGGCAAGATACTACTGGAATACCGCATTGTCAACGCAAGACGACCCCCGGCATACTCGGGGTCAGATCAGATCCTGCAATGCTGCATTGCCTGTAGAACTGAACCCGAGAAGACCCGTGGACCATGTCTCCTCAGTATTGCCGCGCGGCGGCGTCTTGCCCGGTAGGTTTTTCAGACGATGCGCGGACAATGCCAGGCGCGACCTAACGGCTTGCGGCTCACCTGCGCCGCGAACGTACTTGACCTTCTAAAACCCGGAACGAGTACCCAGAAAGCTACTTGAGACACCAGCCCCGTTCCTTGCAACGTGCCTCTGGTCCATTCCGCCTCTGCCCCTACTTGCGGCGCCGGGTGCAGCCGCTTGTTAGGCAGTGGCGAGTTGCGACAAGTTCAGGCTGGTCCGGTCTCCTTGTTCTCACTACGACTCGCGAGCAGCGCCACATCGAGAGCCAGTGCACATCCCACGCCAACAGCATTGGCCAGCAAATCATACTCGTCGTACGTGTTCGCCATGATCCCGTAGCCATTGAACACTTCGAATGACTCCACACAGCCCAAGACGACAGCAACCGCGACAAAACGACCGAATCGGTGCAACCTTAGGCAGAGGTTTAGGAACACAAAATACAGAACGAACGATATTGTGACGTTCCCGAGATATGAGTGGATCAGAACTTCGAATGGGCCCGAATACCTTCCCTTCAACAAGAAAAGAGCGATGCCGAAGAGAATGAAGACCAGATTTCGTTTCGCCGATAGCAATTCGGTTCCCAATTGGCTTTGCATGCGGATAATGTTGTCCCTTCCCCCCGCTGTCTAACGGTTGGGAACTAGCCCGCGCTGCTCGTTTTGAACAGAGGTCGGGCCTACGTTCTTGCTGTTGGTTGATGAAACTTCAGAATCGACTCGCATTGACCTCTACCGACCTTTCCCCAATTCAAAAAACTCAGCGAGGGGCAGCGTCGGGCTTGCCGACGGATTAGGCAGGCGCGGTCACTGTACCTGCGAGTTTTCTATCAACATATCTGAGCCAAAACGCTATCGCGACTAGCGCAGAGAGTGAGCCCAAGACAGTGAGAACTGTCTCGGTCGGGCTTGGGTCAAAAACACCTGAACTCTCCGCTCCTAACGCAATAAATGTGATTGTCAAGCTTATTCCATTTACAATGGCGTGAACTGCAATACAAGGAAGAACCGAACCAGACCGAAAATAGAGCCACCCGAACAACAGACCAAGGGGAAGGCCCATCAATATGAGAACCGGATTTATGTGGAAAAGAGCGAAGAGGATCGATGAAGCACATATTGCCTTCCCAGCGGTCATGCGTTTCAAGAACGAATCGAGTACTATTCCGCGAAAAAGTGTCTCTTCGAGTACGGGAGCAAGAAATAGCATGGTGATTACAGCAAAAACGTCAACCTGCGCAGGTGCACTTTCAAAAGGTCCCACGAGGGGTGCTGCAATGACGGCTGAGGAAAAATAAGCGATTAGTACGATCGCAATGATCTGTAAAAGGAGCTTTGCCGGAGGCCACTTCAAGGAGAACATGGATCTGAAGGTTCGCCCTCTTGAGGCAGCCACTCCTAAGGCAAAGATAACAAGTGGTCCAAGGGAAACAAGATAGAACAGCATGAACCGAAGTCGTTCAGGGGTTGACTCCCCGAGACTATTCTCCAGCCTCACACCTAAGGCAAACAAAACAAGGAACAAAAAGGGCAACAGCACAAACGCTTGAACCAGTGAAGGAAAGGGTTCCTGGGGCTTGCTGAGGGCTGCCAAGTTCTCCTGTCGTTCAGAGAGTTCTTCGGAGCTCAGCATGGGGAAACAATGAATACAGATTCCTGGAAGCTTGAACCAATACTCCGAAGGCAACTCTCGACCACATTTTGTACAGCGGAGAGGCATGTTCCACTCCCAGAACGGCGCCTGCCTAATGCAAGCGTCAGGTGCGGATGCCGCCACTTCAGTACTTCAAGTTTCAGCCTGCGATGCCGCGGCGGCCGTCAGCTGCACGCCATCTTAGGCGGCTCACCTGAGAAACCTGTCCCAAAGAATCTAACTAGCTCATGAGAGCCTCGTTTTCTTAGCCAAGAATCCCCCGCAAAGGGCCACAGTCATAAAAATGATCGAGTTCACCACAAACAACCACGATAGCTCTGCCGCGCTATGGAAAATAGGCAGCGTCCAATGACTTGCGAAGGAAAGAATGAATCCAACTATCGCTGTTTGTGTCAGATTGAATCCGTGTTTCCGTATAGCCCGCCAGCCCGCCCAGCCAATAAGTGGGAGCACCACGAACTGAAGGTATCCCAAGAAAACGGAAGAGTTGCCAGCGAGTCTCCCAATTACGTTGACGCCCGAGAGTATCAGAACAACCAGCAAGAACACTCTTGATGCCAGAAAATACGCTCTTGGTGTTCTTCCAGCTAACAGCATTGTTCGCCCTTTCTTGACAGAATCTCTCCGCCGCCACTCAACTGTCACTATGGAATGCACGCGATCTTCTTCGCCCAGTAGAATCAAACATTACAAAGACGAATTGATATTCACGTTGGGGATGAATGTGCTTCAGGATTCTCAGAGCCTGCGCGAAATCGTGACGCACACCGGGATGGGTCCAATTCTCCTCATCTATCAACACCTCGATGGTATACGTGTTGCGCTCTAGATGTAGGCCCGCTGGTAATTGTGTCTCCTTCGAAAAATAACCCATTTCCACCAACAACTCCCCCAGGAGCATAGCATCTGATTGCTGAAGTGGAGGACCGCCGTAATACACCGTTCCCCCGCTTGACTCGAATACCAACGGTGTGCCATGGAAGGGAGGTTCAGACTCATCTCCCGGGACCAGCAAGATCAATATCCACATGCACCCGATGGTGACCCCCAGAGATACCACTCCCGAGCCTACCACGACAAGCCAGTGACCCTTCTTCCCCCCCGCCGCTATGTGAGCAGCAATGTCCTTCCGTTGGTACGATCGTACCACGAGGAGGGAAATCAGTCCACAGACAAGCGGAAGGAGCGCGTGTGGTAGCTTGTCGATCAAGGTTTCTGGGATGAATGCGAGCACGGTGAACAGGCAAATCGAGAACAGAGTGCCTATCGTGAGCGTACGCCGAGCTGCCCCCTCATTGTGGAGAGTTCGGAAGTTTCTAGCGATCAGAAAAGCGCCAGCCGCCGGACCTCCGATGGATGTTGCGAATCCAATGGCCCTCTCTGTGAATAGTGCGCCTTCTCGTGGCACGAGTGGCTTGAGGCGCTCGCTTTCCGACGTGTCTAGGGGAAGTCCGTTTATCTGCTTCGTAATGGGAATACTAAATCCAATTCCACACTCTGCGCACTCAACGTGTCCACTGGCTGATTCTGCTCGGTCTAACTCGAGCTCAGCACCACAGGAAGGACATCGCGCTATTTCGTTCTGGGAACGCTGGAAGTCAAATATCATTCTCGCTCGCATCTCGATATGTTTGGCCGCCTGACGGCTTGCGGCTCACCCGCGGCGCGAAATGCACACGTATAATGAAGACGACAACGAACTCACTCGCCTCACCATTGGCAGATGACAACCCATCTCCAACTGCAGCGCCCTGGCACGCGGCGTCAGGTGCGGCCGCTGGTTAGGTGAGCGCAACGAGCCTTATTGTTCGAAAGAGAGATTCGTCGGCTCGGACGGAGGCTCGCCAAGGTTCAATTCTTCCAGTGATCCGGGACCTTTGCCATCGACCCCAGCCACGGGGACTTCGGGCCCAACTACCGTAACACTGATGTCGTCGAGCCAGATGGTTCCTCGACCTGCAAGGGCCACTCCCAGGGTTATCACGTCGATCGATGATGGCACATCAAGCACGCACTCGTGCTTGGTCCAATCCATTGATCGTTTCATCGGAGCTGGATTCAAGGCTACTCGGCGTGGCTGGGCCCGGATACCGTCTAGACTGATCCACAAAAACGAACCCTCCGTAAGCTTTTCTCCTTTTGCGTACGCCGTAACCCGAATACGATGCCCGCAATACTTATCGGCCTTGAACCTGGTGCAGAGAAAGGCTGACCCACGTTTAGGATGAATCACCATCGGGTCGACCGCATACTCGACGAAAGCGGCACCCCTGCCCCCATGCACCGTCTGATGGTCAACCCCAACTCTGTAATCCTGTGGAGCGACGCAACGAAAAAGCCAACCCTTGGGAACCGACGACACTGCATTCTGATCGGCAGAGATTGCCAAGCCTGAAAGCAAAATCAAGCCGAGTACTGCACTCACCGTGTTTGGTCTCATGAACTCCCCTCCCTGTTGATTGGCGCCCACCTAACGGTTGGCGGCTTACCTGCGCCGCGAGAACGGTCGTGCAAGTAGACCTGTACAAAACCGAATCGTGTTTACAAACGACTATCTCAACACCTGTACCGCCTTGACGCGGCGTCAGGTACGGCCGCATGTTAGGCAGCATTGCGTTGAGTGCCACCGTCGTGCTCGTTGGTGACGTATTGGTGTCGGCCTCTAACTTTGTGGTTTCTCCAGAGCTGGCGGTAATGCGGAAGTTTGCTGGTAAAGGACCTTCCAGCGATTCTCGCGTTTGTTGAAAACGAACGTAATTGCAAAGTCCATTTTGGCTTCCCCGCCCGTCTTGAAGGTTATGTCAAACGTGGCGTGCCAGGCACAAACTGCAACGTTGCCAGGCAAGAACCTAAACTCCTCCTTCACAGTTGCTACCTTCAGAGAGGAAAGAGACCTAAACCAACCGGCGTTGTGGCTCTTCGCCAGTTGGTAATCTGCCATCGATCCATCGGTGGTGAAGAGGATAAAGTCTGGGGAATTCGAATAGGACTCGAAAAGAACCTCGGCATCCATCTTCTCAAGACCCTGGATGATTGCGGTGACGACCTCTGTGAGCTCCTTCTTTGCAGATTCCTGCTCTTGAGGAGTCATTGGAGCAGGTTGTGGCTGAGCACATCCGAACATGATGACCAAGGTCAACGTGACGATGAGATTGGGTCTCATAACAACCTCCCGGGAACAATTGTTAATCCGAATGAATGCCGGTCCAGCGGTGCGACATCATCTAGCAATGGAAACACTGGGCATGTGTAGCAATGCAATGCTGCCTAACGGTTGGCGGCTTACCTGCGCCGCGGAACGTACTTCACCTTTTGACAACCCGGAACGAGTTACCAAAAAGCTACTTGAAACAGCGACCCCGTCCGTTGCCTTGTGCCTCGGGTCCATTCCGCCTCCGTCCCAACTAGCGGCGTCGGGTGCAGCCGCGGGCTAGGTTGGGCATGCTCAGTCCTTGACTCGCAGTATTACGAATGTTATAATACAAGAAAAGGACCACAACCATGCTGAAGACATCCGTGCGGCGCGTCGGCAACAGTCTCGGAATCACCCTCCCCAAGACAATTGTTGAGAGCTATCACTTGAGCGAGGGCGATGAGATCCACTTCGTTGAAACAAACGATGGTCTCATCCTTACCCCCTTTGACCCGAAGTTCGCCGAATGGGCCAAGGCATACGAGAAAACCAACAAACGCTTCCGCAATACTCTCCGGGCTTTGGCAAAGTAATGCCTGTCCAATTCATCCCGGATGAGATCGTCCCGATCATTCACGCCGATCTGCTCAAGCGTTACGGTGGGACTCCCGGTATCCGTGATCGGGGGCTACTGTCCTCTGCACTAGCACAGCCCAAAATGACCGCTCGCAAGCGGTTTCTTCACCGCACGCTCTTTGACAAGGCTGCTGCATATGGGTTCCATGTGTGCAGAAACCACCCATTTGTCGATGGGAACAAGCGCATTGCCTTTACGTTGATGGACGTGTTTCTGACAAGAAATGGCTGGGAGATTCAAGCCACCGAAGTGCAAGCGTACGAAACAATGATCCAGCTCGCCTCAGGAGCCCTCTCAAAGAACGACCTTTCCGCCTGGCTCAAAGCCCATTCGTTCCGACTATAAGCCTCGTCTCTGCCCCACCTAACGGCTTGCGGCTCACCCGCGCCGCAAACGTGCTTGACCTTTTGAAACCCGGAACGAGTAACCACAACGCTACTTGAAACAGCTACTCCGTCCCGTACAACGAGCCTCAGGTTATTTCGCCTC
>JADLEA010000195.1 GCA_020846365.1 Bacteroidota bacterium | reverse complement strand
GGCGCGCGGTGAGTGACCTTCCCGAATGTCGCCGTGAACCAGAACTCGCTCCCCTTTCCCTGCTCGCTGTTCACGCCGATGGTCCCGCCCATGAGCTCCGTGAGCTGCTTCGAGATCATGAGACCCAGTCCGGTTCCGCCGTACTTGCGCGTGGTGGAACCGTCCGCCTGTGAGAACGGTTGGAAGAGCCGTAACCGGCTTTCCGGCGCGATACCGATGCCCGTGTCGGCAACCTCGAACCGGAGGTGTACTTCCGAGGCGGTCTCAGCTTCCACCTTGACCCGGACGGAGATCTCGCCGGCCTCGGTGAATTTCACTGCGTTGCTGAGGAGGTTCACCAGGACCTGGCGCAACCGGCCGGGGTCGCCATGGACGGTGCCGGGGACTGCCTGATACACAGCACAGGAGAGCTCCAGCGATTTTTCGTGCGCCTTCGGGGCCAGCAGGTCAACGGCCTCTTCCACGATGGGACGCAGGTCAAAGTCCACGCAGTCCAGCGTCAACTTGCCCGCTTCCATCTTCGAGAAATCAAGGATGTCATTGATGATCGTCAGCAGGGCGCTGCCGGAAGTGCGGATGACCTCGGCAAACTCGCGCTGTTCCTGGGTGAGCGGCGTGTCCAAGAGCAACCCGGTCATGCCGATCACCCCGTTCATCGGTGTACGTATTTCGTGGCTCATGTTGGCCACAAACTCGGATTTGAAGCGGGATGCCTGAATGGCTTCTTCCTTCGCCTGGCGAAGCTCCATCGTCTGGATTTCCAGCATGCGGGCTTGTTCCTCTGCCTTGGATTTCGCCTCCAGAAGCTGTGCGGCGTGCATGGCCAACGCCTGTTCCGCCAGCTTGCGCTCGGTGATGTCACGGAATAAGCTGAGGAGAAACGCCCCATACTTTTCGCTTTGCACAAACGCATTGGACACGGAGAACCAGAGCCGCCGGTCGTCCCAGAGCGTGATTTCGCGCTCAAAGAACGGTTCGACGCTGCGGGTGGCAAAGCGTTGCTTGTACTGCGTGATGATGTGGCTTTCGTCTTCGGCCTGGTAGAACGTGTCGATCATCCTCCCCTCCAGCTCCTCGCGCGATTTTCCCACCATGCGGCAGAACGCCTCATTGACCATGAGGATCTTCCCCTCGGGGTCGGTGAGCCGCATGCCGTCCCGCGAGTGTTCCCACACGGACCGGAATTGGGCTTCGGACTGTCTCAGTTGCTCTTCCGCGCGCCGGCGCTCCGTGATATCGCGACCGACGACCACGACGCCCAACACATGGCCGTCGCGGACCAGAGGTGATGTCGTCAGCGACATCCAGAATTCGGCGCCACTCTTGGTGCGCCCGACGAGGTCACCGCTCCAACCGCCCCTGATGGTTCCCCGGATGATGCCCCGTAACATGTCGGGAGCCGTCCCGTGCGCCACCCACTCTTCCACGTACCGCCCGACCACCTCATCCAACGCATAGCCGAACCGGTCAAGCACGGCTCTGTTGGCATACGTGACGCGTCCGTGCGTATCCGTGATCACGACGAACTCTCCAATGGATCTCGTGACGTGCGCAAGCCGTACGAGCTCCTCATCCATGTTCTTCCGCTCGGAGATATCTTCCTTGACCGCGGCGATGTGCGTCGTTACGCCGGCCTCATTGCATATGGGCGAGATCGTGGCGCATTCCCAGTAGCGCTCGCCGTTCTTTTTCCTGTTGAGATACTCGCCCCGCCAGGATTTCCCCTGACGCAACATTTCCCATATCGCCTGGTAGATTTCTCCCGTCGGAAAGCCGGACTCAAGGTCCCGGATGGATCTGCCGATCGCTTCGTCGGCCGAAAACCCGCTCATGAGCTCAAAGCGCGGATTCACGTACTCCACCACACCGGCGGCATCTGTAATGATCACGGCGGTCGGGCTCTGTTCGATCACCTGAGAGAGTTTCCGGAGCTCCTGCTCCGCACGCTTCCGCTTGAAACCAGCAGCCACATGAGGGGCGATAACGCGAAGGATCGCCTCTTCGCGCATCGTGAAATGCACGTCTGCGTCGTGACTCTGCACCATCATCACACCGATCGTCGTGCCGTCAACGATCAGCGGGACGCCGAGCCAATCCGCCTGAAGCGAACCGGTCGCCTCAAGGACCTTGCGACGCACAAGCCGTTGGTTTTCCACCGGAGTGACAAGCGCAGGATGCCCTGTCCCTGCGACAAAGGCGGTAAGGGCGTGCGCCGCCCCCTGACCGAAGGAATTCGCGCCGTCATCCGCCGGGGGATACACCACACGCACATGGTCCGTTCCGGGTTCACGCAAGGCAACGGCGAAATGATGTGCGGGCATTAGACCTGCCACGACTGCGTGTACACCTTCGTACATCTCCTCCAACGACCGTGCATCCTGCGTGACCTTGGAAATGCTGTTTGCCGACGCCTGGATCCGCTCCGCCTGCTTGTGCTCCGTGATGTCCATCGCCAGCTCGAAACGGACATCTCTCCCATCGGCCCATTTGATCACCTTGTCCGTAATGAGAAAATCCCGGTGGAGCGCCGGATTGTGAAACTCCCAGCGGTAGGGCTGCTTTCCCAGTGTCTGAATGATCTCGTTGGTGCAGAAATCGCAAGGAGCATCAAGACCATGAAGCCCGCGATAGCAGATCTCGCCAATGAGCTTCTTCCCCGTCAGTTCCTGAAGATGTGTGTTCGCGTAAAGAATCTCATGCGTCTGCATGTCCGTCACGTAGATCGCCTCGGTGATGCTGTCAAACACCGAAAGAACCTGTTGTTGTTGCGAACGATCGCGGAAGACGTACACGGTCCCCGTGGCCTCGCCTCTGGCATCCAGAATCGGCGTGATGGACCGTTCAACGGGTGTGTTCCGGCCGTCACGGCTGACGAGCACGACCCATGGATCAGATTCATTCGCCGCATCAACAGCGCATACCGTGCTGAAGGCCTTCCCTATCGCCTCTTCCCGGGTCCATCCGGTCATCCTCTCGGCGACGGGGTTCATCAGGTAAATGATTCCCCGGGAGTCTGTGGAGATGACCGCATCAGTGATGGAGCCAAGCGTTGTCGACAGCCAACGCTCATGCTCCTTGAGCCGCCGTTCTGTGGAGCTCTTGTACAGCGCCATCTCCAGAGTCGTGTGCAGCCCTCGCTCCTCGAACGGCTTCAGTACGTAGCCGAACGGCCCGGTCACTTTCGCCCGTTGGAGGGTGATCTCATCCGAGTGCGCGGTGAGAAACACAATCGGCATCTCCTGCGTCTTCAGAATCTCCTCGGCCGCCTTGATGCCGTCGATCGCCCCCTTGAGGGTGATGTCCATCAGAATGAGATCCGGGTGTTTCTCACGCGCGGCGACAATCGCGTCTTCACCGGAACTCACCAGACCAACAACGGAGTATCCCAGACGCTCCAGACCATTCCGGAGATCGCTGGCCACAATCCGTTCATCCTCGGCGATAAGTATGCTTGCGCTGGCCATACTCGTAGTGGCTGTTGATAAAACCGGGGCCGGAAACGGCCTCCTGGCCGCTTCCCACCCCGGCTAGTCCTACTCTAAAGCTATGCCAACCCCGGACGCTTTGGCCGGGTTCGGAAGCGTTGTTTTTCAAGGATTTAGCAGGATTCGGCAGAGACACGAAAGCGGTTCGCGCAGCCAGCGTGTCGCGACGGGTACGTGGTGGCTATTAGCAACCATTTGGAGGTAAAACGCGGCCTCGATGCATCCCTTCTGCTATGCCCTTGATGCGAAATGGGCACTGTTGCCCTGAGCCCTTACATACACTCGCCGTGTCCGGTTGATCTCCGCGCAACATGCGGTCCAATCGGATCACGGCGAGTTTCTGTAGATGCATTTCCGGCTTTCCGGGAGCCCCGGATCAGCCGTTGGCCTCAGACATTTCCTGCATCGAATACCTCTCCGGTTCGCGCATTCCGCTCTTCGGCTCAGCGTGTCTGTTCCGTTCTCCGTCGCCCCTGCCGAGCTTGAACTGCGAAACCAGTTGCTGCAGATTGTCCGTCAGCCGGTTCAGGTCTTCCGCTGCGCGCGCGATCTGCTGCGTCCCTTGCGCCGTCTCTCCCGTCACCTTCGAGATCCCTTCCACGTTCTTCGAGATCTGCTCGCTCGCGCTCGACTGCTCTTCGCTTGCCGCCGCTATCTGCG